>JALYOB010000419.1 GCA_030857085.1 Acidobacteriota bacterium
CCCCCCCCCCCCCCCCCCCCCCCCGCCGGAGGCCTCCGGTCGTCCCTGCTACCATGCGCGGCATGTCGGCTCTGGCACTTCTCCTCGCCCTCACGCTCAACGCCGCCACCTTCGATGCCTCGCAATTCAAAGCGATGCAGTGGCGCGAAGTCGGCCCCTATCGCGGCGGCCGCTCCTCGGCCGTCGAAGGCATTGCGGCGCAGCGCAACGTCTATTACGCCGGCACGTCCGGCGGCGGCGTCTGGAAAACCACTGATGGAGGCCAGACGTGGCAGCCTGTGTCCGACAAATACTTTGGCGGCTCGATCGGCGCGGTGGCGGTATCCGAGTGGGATCCGAACGTCGTCTATGCCGGCACTGGCGAACAGACCGTGCGCGGCAATGTGTCGCCGGGCACGGGCATGTGGAAATCGGTCGATGCCGGCAAAACGTGGAGTTTCGCTGGACTTGCGAATTCGCAGCACATCCCGCGCATTCGCATTCACCCGCGCAATCCCGACCTCGTGTATGCGGCGGTGCTCGGGCATTTGTTCGGGCCGAGCCAGGATCGGGGCGTTTATCGCTCGCGCGACGGTGGGAAAACGTGGGAGCGCATCCTCTTCGCCAATGAAAATGCGGGCGCGGTCGATCTGACCTTCGAGCCCGGCAATCCGCGCGTGTTGTATGCGTCCACCTGGCGCGTGCGCCGCAGCCCGTATGCGCTCGAGAGCGGCGGGGAGGGATCCGCGCTCTGGAAATCGACCGATGGCGGCGATCACTGGACCAACATCACCGCCAACAAAGGACTGCCCAAGGGAACGATTGGCATCATCGGCGTGACCGTCTCGCCGTCGAACCCGCAGAACGTCTATGCCATTGTGGAAGCGGAAGAAGGCGGCGTGTTCCGCTCGCGCGATGGCGGCGAGACGTGGACGAAAACCAACGACAGCCGCGACCTGCGTCAGCGTGCGTGGTACTACACGCGCATTTACGCCGATCCGAAAGACGAAGACTCGGTCTATGTGGTCAATGTGCGGTTTCACAAGTCCAAAGACGGCGGGAAGAGCTTCAGTGCGATCCCGACGCCGCACGGCGACAATCACGACCTCTGGATCGATCCCAATGACCCGTCGCGGATGATCGAGGCCAATGACGGCGGCTTCAATGTGAGCACCGACGGCGGCGCGAGCTGGACCGAACAGGATCAGCCGACCGCGCAGTTCTATCGCGTCAGCACCGACAATGCCTTCCCGTATCGCCTGTTGGGCGCACAGCAGGACAACAGCGCGGTTCGCATCCGCTCCCGCTCCACCGACTGGGCCATCGGCATTCGCGATTGGGAGGAAACGGCGGGAGGGGAGAGCGGCTACATCGTGGCGAAGCCGGACGATCCCGATGTCGTCTATGGCGGCTCGTATGGCGGCTTCCTCACGATGATCAATCACCGCACCGGCGAGTCGCGTGACGTCAATCCCTGGCCGGACAATCCGATGGGTCATGGCGCGTCGGGCGCGGCGGAACGGTTCCAGTGGAACTTCCCGCTGCTCTTTTCGCCGCACAACGCGAACACGCTCTATGCCGGGTCACAGCACTTGTTCAAGTCCACCAATGGCGGCGCGAGCTGGACGCGCATCAGCGACGACCTCACCCGCAATGACGTCTCGAAGATGGGTCCCTCGGGCGGCCCGATCACCAAAGACAACACCGCCGTCGAATATTACGGAACGATCTTCGCGGTCGCGGAGTCGGCGCTCGAGCCCGGCGTGATCTGGACCGGCTCGGACGACGGCCTGTTGCACCTCAGCCGCGATGGCGGTACTACCTGGAAAAACGTCACACCCGCGGCCATGCCGCAGTGGCTGATGATCAACAGCATCGATCCGAGTCCGTTCGACAAAGGAACGGCGTATGTAGCCGGAACTCTGTACAAAGCGGATGATTTCCGCCCATACCTGTACAAGACTACCGATTACGGTGCGACGTGGACGAAGATCACCAATGGTATCGCCAATGATCACTTCACCCGCGTCGTGCGCAGCGACAAACGTCGCAAAGGGCTGCTCTATGCGGGCACTGAGCGCGGCATGTACGTTTCGTTCGACGATGGTGCGTCGTGGCAGATGCTGCAGCTCAATCTGCCCATCACACCCATTACCGACCTCGCGCTGCGCGATGACGATCTGATTGCGGCGACGCAGGGACGCGGCTTCTGGATTCTCGACGACGTTTCGCCGCTGCAGCAGTGGAACGGCACGACGGCAAAAGTACAGCTGTTTCAGCCGCGCATGACCTGGCGCATGGGCGGCGCGACTCCGGAGAACGCACCGCAGGGAATGGGTAAGAATCCGCCGCAGGGCGTGATTGTGAATTACTGGATTCCTGCAGACGTCAAAACAGGGACGCCGGTGAAGCTCGCGTTCCTCAATGCGGACGGCTCGGTCATTCGCGAACTGACCGGCGAAATCAAACCCCCGCCGCCGCCCGCCGCGACGAGCGATACGAAAGAAGAGAAGCCCGCGGTCAAGGAAGACGCGCCGAAAACCATCGGCGTGAAGAGCGAAGGGGGAGAGAAAGAGAAGGCGGCGCCGGACAAGAAGGACGAAGACGAGGCGGCAAAGAAAGAAAAGGAAAAGAACAAACTGCCCGACTCCGCTCCCGGCTTCAATCGCTTCGCATGGAACATGCGTTATCCGGAGGCGAAGAAATTCGAGGGATTGATCCTCTGGGGCGGCGGGACGGAAGGGCCGCGCGCCGTGCCCGGCACGTACAACGTCCGCCTGACCGTCGGCGATGAGAGCATGACCGTTCCGGCGGAAGTCAAACAGGACCCGCGCACGTCCGCCACCCCGGCCGACCTGCAACAGCAGTTCAATTTCCTTCTCAATGCAAATCGCAAGTTGACCGAGGTGCATACCGCCATCGAGCGGATCCGCGAGGTGCGGAAACAGCTCGACGACCTGCGCAAGCGCGTCGGCTCGGACGAAAAAGGCAAGCCGCTCGTCGATGCGGCGAAAGCGCTCGACACGAAGATGACGGCCATCGAAGAAGCGCTGTATCAGACCAAAAATCGGAGCCCGCAGGATCCGCTCAACTTCCCCATTCGCCTCAATGACAAGCTGGCCAATGTCGCCGACTCCGCGAGTTACGGCGATTTCGCGCCGACTGCGCAGCAGCGTGCGGTAGCGGAGCAGCTGATCACGCAGATCGACGCGCAGTTGACGCAGTTGAATGCATTGTGGGCGACCGAGTTGCCGGCCCTCAATGCGCTCGTCCGCCAGTCGGAGGTACCGGCAATCAAGTGATCCGGGTGGGATTGTGCGGTTTCACGATCGGCGCGGCCGAATACTTCGAGACCTTCGACGTGCTCGAAGTGCAGCAGACGTTTTACGAGCCGCCATCGAAACTGACGATGTCCCGCTGGCGCGAACAGGCGCCGGCGGGATTCGTCTTCACCATCAAAGCGTGGCAATTGATCACGCATCGCTCCACAAGCAGCACTTATAAGCGTCTGCGCACGTTAATCGAGAAGCGGGAAGAGCTGGGCGGCTTTCAGCTCAATGCCACCACACTGCACGGCTGGAACGTCACCCGCGACTGCGCGAAGCTTCTGCACGCACAGTCGATCCTCTTTCAATGTCCCGCCAGTTTCCGCCCCACCGACGAGAACATCGACAACATGCGCCGCTTTTTCGGCGAGATCGAACGGCTGGACGGCGTCGATTATCTCTGGGAGCCGCGCGGCAAGTGGCCGGACGACGTGGTGATCGATCTCTGCCGCGAACTGCGCCTCGTGCACGCGGTTGATCCATTCGTCCGTCCTTCCCTCACTCCCGATCTAATCTACTGGCGACTGCACGGCATCGGCAGCCATTACGTCGCCTATACCGACGATCAGCTGCGCGAATTGCAGTCGCGTCTGCCGGAAAATGCGAACGGATACGTCATGTTCAACAACATTCCGCGCACTGGAGATGCAAAGCGGTTCCTGCGCATGATTACAATGTAGGGGAATGACGCAGACGATCCTCGTCGTCGAAGACGAATTGCTCACGCGCCGTACCCTGCAGCAGCTCCTGGAGGCCGAAGGCTTCACAGTCGTGACGACCGGCACGGTGGCCGAGGCGTTGGGGGAGGTGAATCGCCGCGGGTTCGACCTCGTGCTGCTCGACATCATCCTTCCTGACGGCGATGGATTCTCCGCCTGCCGCCGCATTCGCGAGCGGCATCGCATGCCCATCGTCATCCTCAGTACGCGGCGCCAGCTCGAAGACCGCGTGGCCGGACTCGACACCGGCGCTGACGACTACATCGTCAAGCCGTTCGAGCCGCGCGAGGTGGTGGCGCGCGTGCGTGCGCAACTGCGGCGCGCGCAGCAGCTGAGCAGCAATGAAGGCGACAACGTCATTCGTGCGGGGCGGCTGGTGGTCGACGCGCATCTGCAGGACGCGCTCGTCGACGGCGACGCGGCCGGGCTGACGCAGAAGGAGTTTCAGCTCCTGCAGCTCCTCGCGCAGCGCG
>JALYOB010000420.1 GCA_030857085.1 Acidobacteriota bacterium
CGGTGAAGCCGGCCTCGCTCACGCGATGCGCGAGACGGAACGTCGCCGGGCTGAGACCGGGCAGCTCGTGGAAGATCACGACGGCGGGGCCGTTCCCCCGAGAGAACACGCGAAAGTCGCGCGTCACCCCGTGCATTTTCTTTTCTCGGAACGCCGCCTGCTGCACATCGAGCGCAACGTCAGGCGCCTGATCTGAACAATGTTGGTGCGAGCAGCGCATTGCGAATACCGCGAGTGTCACGAGGAACAGGAACCGCCGCATCGGACCGCCTCCTTTGTTGTGTACTGCTATTGTGAGGGACCGCTCCGTCTGTTTTCTACTGTCGTCGCCCAGCGCCGCGTGAACACCGGTGCTGCTGGTCGGGGGCGTGGTATTCGTGGTCGAGTTCAAGATCGCGCGATCACCTACGACTCCTCGGCGTGACTGGAGCTCTCAAGATTTCCGAGGGAGCCGCTGGACCAGCGTGAACAAATCGGAGAATCGGCGATATCTCCTCAATGCGTATCGGGCGCTGATGACGCGGGCGCGCAGGGGATGGTGCTCTTCGTCCCGCCCGGCGATCGTCGTGACGCGTCCCATACGGTCTCCGACCGAGCTTCTCGCGTTCGTCCATCGTCATCGGCCCAGACGACGGGCGGCCGCGCCGGAGTCGTTGTGCGTGCAGTGGATCGCGAGCGACGTCGCGGCGCTGTCGAGATCGGCCGTGCAATCCGCGGTGGCGATCGACGCGCGGACGGGCATCGGCAATCACCTTCCATCTTTGGACTTCGCGCAGGCACGCGGCATGAGAGCGACAGCAGCGATGCGTGCACAAACGAAAAGGCACGCGCGGACGAACGGTCCTCTTCCCGGCGCCCGAAACTTCCCCTTGCGCGTGCCGTATTCGCGGTGTAGTGTATTACTCATGCGCAACACCGCAGCAGGTTCGCGATGCTCGTGAACCTCGACCCGAACGACGGGCGGCCGCTGTACCTCCAGATCATGGACGAGGTGCGGCGGGCGATTGTCGTCGGGACGCTGCGCGCGGAGGATCCGTTGCCCTCGGTGCGCGAGCTGGCCACCGACCTCGTGGTCAATCCGCGCACGGTGTCGCAGGCGTATCAGGAGCTCGAGCGCGAGGGGCTGATTTACGTGCGGCGGGGGCAGGGGACATTCGTTTCGCCTGCGGTGCGGCGCGGCGGGGGAGAGCGGCGTCGCGGTCTCGCGCGTGCGGTGGCGAAGCGCGCGTTGCTCGATGCGCGGCGCAATGGCCTCGACGCGGAGGAGCTGGTGACGGCGATCCAGAACGTCGCGGCGGAGGAAGGAGGCGGCGATGAATGACGCATTCGCCGTGACGACGCACGGCTTGTCGAGGCGGTATGGCCGCGAGATCGCGCTCGACGCCGTCGACCTTCGCGTGCCGGAAGGGGCGGTCTATCTCCTCGCCGGCGCGAACGGCGCGGGAAAGAGCACCGCCATGAAGGTGCTGCTCAATCTCGTGCGGCCGGATGGCGGACGGGCGGAGGTGTTCGGCCTCGACACCGCGTTGCATGGTCCGCAGGTGCGCGCGCAGATCGGCTACATCCCCGAGCAGCACGCGCACGACTATGCGTGGATGACGTGCGGCCGCCTGATCCAGCACGTCGCAGCGCACTATCCATCCTGGGATCACGCCTATGCCGCGCGTCTCGCCGACGTCTTCGGCGTGCGCGCCGAGCGGAAGATCGGCACGCTCTCGAAGGGCGAAAGCCGCCGCCTCCAGTTCGTCCTCGCACTCGGACATCGTCCGCCGCTGCTGCTGCTCGACGAGCCGACCGACGGACTCGATCCGCTCGTGCGCAATCGCACGCTCGCGCAACTGGCCGAGCATCTCGCCGACACGCCGACCACCGTCGTTCTCGCAACGCATCACATCCAGGAAGTCGAGAGCCTCGCCGATCACGTCGGCGTGTTGCGCGGCGGACGGCTGGTTGCGCAGATGACGCGCGATGAGCTGCGGAGAACCGTGCGCCGCTACCGCTTCGAAGTGCCTGAGGGTTGGGAGGCGCCGCCCGAATTGCGCGTCGCGAGTCTGCGGCGTTCGCGTGGCGGGCGGGAAGTGCAATGGACGCTGATCGGCGAGCCGGACGAGATCACGGCCCGTCTCGCGGGCGCGGGAGCGAGCGTGCGCGACGTGGCGCCGCTGGCGCTCGAAGAAGCAGCGCTCGCGTTTCTGTCCGAGGAGGGAGCGGCGTGATGGAAAGGACGCTTCACGCGGTGCCGCGCCTCAAAGACGTCGTGCGCGAACAGATTCGCGTCGTCACGCTTGCGCTGCGGCCCGTCGCGATGGTGGCCGCGATGGTCTTCGGCTTCCTCACCGTCGTCATCGTCGCCGACATGATCGGCGGCAACGCCGGGTCGTGGTTCGACGCGGGAGAAGCGTCGCCGATTCTCCTTTTCGCGTTCCTCCTCCCGTTCGCGGTATGGCGGACGGAGAAGCAGTACGGCCCGTCGTTCCTCTGGACGCTGCCGGTCGACCGGCGGCTGCTCGCACTGGCGAAAGTGTTCGCGGGTTGGGTGTGGCTGATCACCGCGGTGGCGATGGTGATCGCGTGGCACCGGCTGCTCGCGCTCCTCTCCGGCGTCAGTGGCACAACGACCATTTCTCCGGTCGCACTCATTGGTGCGACGACCGCGTATCTCTTCGGCAGCGCGTTCGTCCTGGGCCTGCGCCATCCGCTGCGCTGGCTGTTCGGCGCCGGCAGTATCGTCCTCATCGTCGGCATGCTGCGCGAAGCGACGCGCGGCCCGCGCGGCACTGACGCGATCAATCCGCCGGCGCGTTTCGAAGCCGCGTTCGCGCACGCGGAAACTCTCTGGCTGACCCTCTCCCAACCAGCGCATTGGACGATCGCCACCATCGTCTCCGTGCTGGCCGGCCTCGCCGCGCTCTGGGCCGCACTGTCGCGGCATCGCGAGCGACGGCGCGACTGACGACCGACCCACAACTCACAAAACGGAGAAAATCATGCTGAATCTGCACGACGTTTCGCACGTCTATGCCAATGGCACGCGCGCGCTCGACCATGTGACGCTCGCAATTCCCCGCGGTATGTACGGCCTCCTCGGTCCGAACGGCGCCGGCAAGTCGACGCTGATGCGTGCAATCGCCACGCTGCAGACGCCGACGGAAGGTTCGATTCGCTTCGGCGATCTGGACGTGATCCGCGAACCGGAGAAACTGCGCCGCACGCTCGGTTATCTGCCGCAGGACTTTGGCGTTTATCCGCGCGTCTCCGCATACGAAATGCTCGAGCACATGGCGGTGCTCAAAGGCATCACCACGCCGGCAGACCGCAAGCTGACGGTCGAGACGCTCCTGCAACAAGTCAACTTGTGGACTGTCCGGAAGAAGATGCTTTCCGGATTTTCCGGCGGCATGCGCCAGCGCTTCGGCATCGCGCAGGCGCTGATCGGAAATCCGGAGCTGATCATCGTCGACGAGCCGACTGCGGGACTCGATCCGGAAGAGCGCAATCGGTTTCTCAATCTGCTCGCGGAGATCGGCGAGAACGTGGTGGTGATTCTCTCGACGCACATCGTCGACGACGTGGCGGATCTCTGCGCGCGCATGGCCGTGCTCGCGGACGGGCGCGTGCAACGGGAAGGAGCGCCGCGCGAGCTGATCGACTCGACGCGCGGCAGGATCTGGAGGAAGACCGTCGAGCGGCGCGAGCTGGAGGCGGTGCGTGCGCGACACGAGCTTCTGTCGACGCGTCTGGTCAGCGGACGGACGGTCGTGCACATCCTCGCCGATCGCGATCCGGGTGACGGCTTCACGGCCATCGAGGCGGGGCTCGAAGACGTCTATTTCTCCACGCTCGCCGAGGCGCGCCGCGCGGCGTGAGGGATGACCATGCTGATCGAAATCGCGCGCTTCGAAGTTCGCTATCTGCTTCGCAATCCACTGTTGTGGTTGATGGCCGCGTGCACGTTCGCGCTGCTGTTCGCCGGGACGAGCGTGGAAGAATTCGAGCTCGGTTCTGAGGGAGGCCTGCTCGTCAATGCGGCGTACGCGACGCTGCGCAACTACGTGATGGTCTCGGTGTTCTTCATGCTCGCGACGACGTCATTCGTGGCGAACGCCGTCAGCCGGGACGATGAGACCGGCTTCGGACCGATCATCCGTTCGACGCGCATCACCAGGTTCGACTACGTCATGGGCCGTTTCCTCGGCGCGTTCGTCATTGCCGCGGCCTGCCTGCTGCTGGTCCCCCTCGGCGTCCTGGCCGGGTCGGTCATGCCGTGGACCAATCCCGCGCATTTAGGGCCGCATCGCATTGCCGATCATCTCTATGCGTATTTTCTGATTGCGCTGCCGAACCTTTTCATTCACTCGGCGATTTTTTTCGCGCTGGCCACGATTACGCGTTCGCTCATGGCCACATACCTCGGCGTGATCGGTTTCGTCACTGCATTTTTCGTTCTCGAAGGGGGATTTCGCGACAAGCCGCAGCTGCAGGCGATCGTGCAGAT
>JALYOB010000421.1 GCA_030857085.1 Acidobacteriota bacterium
GAGGGACGGCGCCGAGCTTGAGGTTCTCCGGCAGCGTCAACTTCACCGTGTCTTCGGTGCGCGCGGCGTACTTGAAGTAAACCGGATAGGTGCGCGTCGTCGGCGCGAACGGATTGGTGGACTTCGAAGTGAAGACGGAAATCGGCATCACTACGCGCCGTCCCGCGCGCGAGACGATGTTCGGCAGCGAGACGTCGAATTTCGCGGTGAGATTCGGCTCCGCGGTCGTGTGGCCCGTCAGCTCGGTGAGCTTGAGCGTGGCGCCGTCGGGGAACCACTTCTTCACTTCTTCTTCGATCGCCTTCTTGCGCGCCGCCTCGTCTTCATTGCGCGTGGCAAGGCGGCGGACGAGCGCTTCCTGTCCGCCGAAGGTCACGACGATCGTTCCTTCGAGCACGTCTTCATTGAGATGCAGATCGGCGGTGCGCTTCGTGAGCGCCTGCGCCGGCTCCTGCGACGGCACTTCGGTCCAGAGCGGCTTGCCATCCTTCTGCACGCGAATGGCCGCAACATCCGATTTCTCCCAGGAAATGAGGCCGAACGGCGCGTTCGGCGTGCCCGGATCGAGATAGAGCGGCTTGCCGTCGAGCGTGACGGTGGCGATCTCGCCGCTCATCTGATCGGAGTCGGGAATCGCTTTCGAGAAGAACCGCTCGTTGCGGGAGGCGACCATCATCGCGTCGGCGTCGAATCCCGCCGCGCGCGCGACGGCGACGAACGCACGATTGAGCTCGAAGTCGTAGCCGGCGCCATTGCGCAGCACTTCGTCCACGTTCCTGCTCGGTCCGATGTCCTGCCGCTTGATCTCCTGCGCGGTCTTCTCTTCTTCGAACGAGAGGTTGCGCATCGACTGCACGTGCGCGTAGATCTTCTCGAGCAGCGCGCGGCGATCGGTGACGCCGGCGCTCAGTTTCGCGGCGACGTTCTTCGCTTCTTTCGAGCGGATGAATTTGTCGATGTTCTGCGCGAGCTTCGGCGCGGCCGAATCCCAGAATTTCTCCGGCGGCACGGTGCTGTCGGTGTACACGAAGTCCACGCGCGCCCGCAGCTGTTCTTCCGGCGGCATCAAAGCCTCGGCGCGCAGGGCGGGCATGTTGTCGAGCTCGAGCTCGTACGCCTTGCCGACCTTCGCCGGCAGTTTGCCCGCCGGCAATCCGGAGTAGGTGAAGAAGCTGCCGTATTCGCCATGCGAGTCGTACGGCTGCAGCGTCAGCTTCGCGTGCAGAATCGGGATGTCGCGCTGCACGGCCCAACGCGTGTTGAGCAGATAGCCGGCCGCCCAGCTGCGTTTGTAGCGGTACTCGAGGATGCTGCCCGGCTGCACGTCCGCGAACGTGAAGGTCTTCGCCTTCAGCGCCGAGCGCCCGACTTTGAGCAGGACTTTGTCGTAGATCTTGCCGTCGAACGGCACGATCGTTCCGTCGGGACGAATCGTCCGCGCGGAGATGTCGGAGACCTTCGAGTAGAGGGGATAGCCCGGAACCCACGGGATCTCCACGTCGGCCTGCTTCTTCCCCTCTTCGGTGAAGATCTTCAGGCGGAGGTACTCGGTCGAGCTGGAGTTCTGGTCGTCGTCGACGCGAACCCAGTCGAGAACCGCCGCTTCCGCGCCCGCATCGCCGGGCGCGTTCTTCATGGCCAGTTCTTCAGGCGTGGCCGGACGGAAGTCCTGCGTTTTGGAAAACCCGCCTGCGAAAACAGACAGAGAGAATAGACAGAGAACTGCCAGAAGAGCGCGTCGCATTGTTCGTGGATGGACCTTTCCCGCGGGATTGAGATAACTATAGCAGGAGTCGCGACACGACGCCCGCCGAGCCTCGCTGCAGCACGTACTTGCGCAGCGCGTGATTCATGACGCACGACTCGAGCAGCAGCCGCTCGTCTTCATCGGCCGGATCGGCGAGCGTCGCGCCGAATGCATGCACGACCTGCTCGACGGTGCGATCGTGATGCGCGGCGATGGTCTCGCTCACCGGCTTCGCCGGATTGACTTCATGCGTGATGGCGAGCGCGCTGCCGCGAAGGATGAACGTGGCCGTGTTCTGCGCGGCGAGCCAGTGCAGCGCGGACGCGAGTGTCACCAGATGCCAGTTGCGATGCCTGCGATAGACCTTCGCGATCTCGCGATTGCGCTCGCCCGCGGGCTTGTAGACGTTCGGCTGCACTTCCCAGATCAGCGCGACATTGCGCACGCTGTCGAACGTGCCCGACGTCTCGCCCACTGATCCCGGGATCGTGTGCTGCTGCCCTGCTGCCTTGCCGATCGCAATCGCGTCATCGAGCTCGCGCGCAACGACGTCGAACGAGATCGTCTCCGCCCGTCCGCCGAAATGCGCGTTGCGGCCGAGAATGAGAATGCCGTCGGGCAACGGCTGATCGTCGCCGATCAGCTTCTTCGCAATCTCCGGCAACTCGCCCAACGGAACCGCCGCGCCCGACGCGCGCCCTTCCGCCTCACGCGGATGCCACAGACTCGCGGTCGGCAATCCCGCCAGCCAGCGCGGATGATTGCGAACGAGAAAGCGCTCGACGATCTGCTCCTTCAGCGTGAGCGTATCGTCCGGCTCGAGCATCGACGCCGCCGTCACCCCCTCGGCAACATCCGCAAACACCTCCAGCACATCCGACCCCATGGACAGATAGAGGTCATACAACGCGGCTTTCGTATCGGTACGAATGCCGTACGCGTTGAGGACGTGCTCGATGTGAGAGGGGAAAGGCATGATGGAGTCGAGTACCTCGGAGTACCTCGGTACCTCGGAGTACCTCGGACCTATTCTCCTCCGAGGTACCCGAGGTACCGAGGTACTCCGAGGTACTTTTTCGGCTACGCCGCCAGCCTCATCCTCGTCGCATCCAGCAACCGCTGCACGTCCGCGACGGCGGTGATGTCCGCGAGGCCCATGCGGATGTCTTTGCCGTGCGGGATGCCTTTCGAGAACCAGCCGATGACCGTTCGTGCTTTGTGCAGCTTCCACTTGTCGATCTGCGGCGCGGCGTCGATCTTCGAGAGATAGCGCTGCATGGCGTCGATGCGGCGTTCGATCTCGTTTTCGATCGCGGTCTCGCCGTGCACGTACGCGTGAATGTCGCGGAAGATGAACGGATTGTGCAGCGCGGCGCGGCCGATCATGACGCCGTCCACCGCCGTCGTTTCGAACATGCGGATCGCGTCGGCAGCGGTCTTCACGTCGCCGTTGCCCCACACCGGAATCGTCAGCTCGCTCTTCACCTGCGCGATGTAGTTCCAGTCGCTCGCGCCGGTGTACGCCTCGTTGCGCGTGCGGCCGTGAATGGCGATCGCGGCGACGCCGATTTCCTCGAAGCGCTTGAGGAGGGGAATGACGTCGTTCGACTCCCACCCCTTGCGCACTTTGACTGTGACCGGGATCTTCACCGCGGCCTTGATCTTCTCGACCACGCGCGCGGCTTTGTCGAAGTCTTTGAGCAGAGCCGAGCCGGCGCCGCTGTTCACGACCTTCTTCACCGGACAGCCCATGTTCACGTCGACGATGTCGACGCCCTGCGCCTCGACGATCGCGGCCGCGTCATCCATCCGCTCCGGATCGCCACCGTAAATCTGAATGGCGACGGGGCGCTCGTTTTCGTTGAACGCGAGCATCTGGTGGCTGCGGTCGTTCTTGCGCGTGAGTCCTTCGGCCGAAATGAACTCGGACACGACCAGCCCCACCCCGCCCAGCTCTTTGATGAGGGACCGGTAATACGTATCCGTCACCTCGGCCATCGGCGCGAGCGCGAGCGGCTGCGCGATGTGCACGCCGCCGATCGAGAACGAGCGTTCGAGGAAGTTCGTCATGGAAGTGGAGTTAACGCGGTCGCCGCGGGTGTTGTTCCGCGCGTACAATCGCACTCAGCAGCACACAATTCAGGAGGATTTGATGCGCAAATTGATTCTTGCCGCAGCGCTGACGCTCGCGGCCGTCACCACCGACGCCGCAACCGTCTCGGGCGTGAAGATGGACGACCAGATCACGGTCAACAATCAGAAGCTCGTGCTCAACGGCGCCGGACTCCGCAAGAAGTTCATGTTCAAGGTGTACATCGGCGCGCTCTACCTGCCGGCGAAACAGGCCAACGCCGCCTCGATTCTCGCGGCCGACACGCCGCGCCGCATGGTGATGCGCTTCCTCATGGGTGTCGACAAAGGCAAGATCGCCGAGGCGTGGACGGAAGGTCTCGCGGACAACACCCCGGGCGCTTCGCCGGAAGTGAAGACCGCCTTCAAGACGCTCGCGTCGTGGATGGAAGACGTCAAGGACGGTCAGTCGATCGTGATGACGTACGTCCCCGGCATCGGCACGACCGTCGAAGTCGGGGGCAAGAACAAGGGCACGCTCGGCGGCAAAGCCGTCGCGGACGCGATCCTCAACACCTGGATCGGACCGAAGCCGGGCCCGGGCGGTGATTTCAAGACCGCCGTTCTCGGCAAGCAGTAAGTCCTACGGAGTGGGGGGG
>JALYOB010000422.1 GCA_030857085.1 Acidobacteriota bacterium
GTTCTGTGTAGCCCTTGATGGTGGTGAGCGGCGTGCGCAGCTCGTGCGAGGCGACCGAGAGAAATTCGTCTTTCTTGCGATCGAGCTCCTGCAGCGCGGTGATGTCGCGGATGACGAGCACCGCGCCGACGATGCCGCGGCTCTCGATCGGCGCGGCGGCAATCGACAAGTCGAGATCGCGGCCGGTGATGAGATGCGTCGCCTGCGCGAGGTAGTCGGGAACGGTCTGCCCCGCCAGCGCGCGCGCATACGGCATGTCGTGCTTGCCGACAGGACGGCCTTCCGCGTCCCTCACGTTCAATCTTTCAAACGACCCATGCTCCACCGCCTCGGCACGCGACGCAAGGCCGAACATGTTCAGCGCGGCCTGGTTGACATCGACGACCGTGCCGTCTGCGTCGTAGACCCACAAACCGTCGGTCATCGATCCGAGGATCGAGTCGAGACGGGCGGAGCGCTCGGCCATCATCGCGGCGAGGTTTTCGATCTCGAGGCGCGCGCGCACCTGATCGGTGACGTCCTGCACGAGCACCGTGAGGCTCTGCGTGATGCCGGAGAAACGTCCGCGCGCGGCGGAGATGATGCGCGTGATGTACGCGTCGCCGATGCTGACTTCTTCGTCGATGCGCGGCTCGCCCGATTCGGCAACGCCTTTGAGAATCTGTTCGACGGCCGCCGGCAGCACTTCCGCGGCGCGCAATCCAATCACTTTCGTGTCGAGCGAGATGCGGCCGAAGCGGGCGACGTAGTCGATGAAGCGCGCGTTCGCGAGCTCGAACCGCAGTTCGTCGGCGGAGATGACGGCGATGCCGATCGGCGCGCTTTCGAGCACCCCTTCGAATCGCACACGCGCATCCACTTCATGCCGCGCGAGCTCCTCGGCCGCGCGATGGCCGTCCTGCGCCATCGTCGTGAGGCGGTGAATGTGTCCCGCCGCGCCGATGCGTTCGGCGACCGAGCGTGCGAATTCGAGATCTTCCGCGTCGAAGTTGCGCCGCGGATCGGATTGCGAGAGAACGACCGCACCGATGCGCTCCCCCCACGACTCGATCGGATACGCGATGAGGCTCTGCTCCTGCAGCTTTTTCTTGATCTCGCGTTCTTCTTCGTCGCGCGCGAAATCGAGGAGCGCCTCGCCGCGCACTTCGTAAAAGAGCAGAGGACGTCCGATCTGAAACACCGTTCCGGCCAGACCTTCGCCGGGACGAAATGGATGCTGTTCGTAATACCTGCGCAGCGATGCGAGCGCGGGATCGCTGCTCGCGAAGCCGACCAGGTCGAGCATGCCGGTGGCGGAGTGATAGAGAAAGATGCGCACGGTGCCGGCGACCGCCTGTGCGATGCGCGCGGCCGGCTCATCGAGGTTGTCGAAGTTCGGCGCCATCGCCACCATCTCGAGGCCGAGGTTGGCGAGGCATTCGGCGCGGCGGCGGCGCCATGATTCGCGTTCTGCGCTCTGGCGCTCTTCGGTCACGTCGCGCGCGAGCACGACCGAGCCGATGATGCGCGTGCGATCGTCGCGAATCGGCGCGGCTTTGAGATTCACCACGCGATCGTCGCCGCTGCGCGCGTCGCGCACGAGGTAATCGGATTTGACGATCTCCCCCTGCAATGCGCGCATCGATGGAAGCTCGTCGGTCGCAAGTGGACTTCCATCGATGTACCGATGCTGCTGCGTCCGCAACCGCGCCTCGGGATCGGGCGTGAAGAGCACGGCCGGCTCGCGCTGCGCGGCCGCATTCATCCGCTCGAGATTTCCCGACGCGTCGTAAATCGCGGCGGACTCGGGGATCTGGTCGAGGATCGCGTTGACCTTCGCCATCTCGCGCACCGCGCGGTTGTGCAGCAGCGTGTTGTTGAGCGCGAGCGTGGCGTAGCGGCCGATCTCGCGAAAGAGCGATACTTCTTCATCGGACCAGTCGCGATGCGCCTCGCGATGATGAAGTCCGAATGCCCACGGTTCTTCTTCACGCGGCCGCAGGATCTGCACGATCGCCGATTTGATCTGAAACCGCGCCGTCACCTCGGCATCCAGCGCGGGATCGCCTGCGTGCACGACGACCGGTCCGGGCGATTCCATCGCGCGGCGAATGAGCTCGCGCGACGTGAGCAGCGGCACCGGACCTTTGTCGGTGACGTCGGCCACGTCATCTGCACCGACGGTGAATGCGACCTTCGCGAACTCCGCGTTCTCGTGCACGGGATGGAGCAGCCACGCGCGATCGGCACCGAGCTCCTCGCGCGTGACCGCGACGATGCGGCGCAGCACTTCGCGCAATTCGAGCGTGCCGGTGAATGCCTCGAGAATGTTCGAGAGAAAGCGGTATCGCTCTTCGGAGGTGAAGCGCGTGCGTTCGTTCGACGGAGGCGCGAGGTAGCGCACGAGCAGCGCGCGCACCGCGGAATCGTCGACGCTCCCCTCAGGAAGTTCGAGCACGCGCGCCATCGGCTGCTTTGCTTCGGCGGCTTCCCGCAGACGCTGCGATGCAGCCTTGCCGCTCACCGCAATCAGGCGAAACGACGTGCGATCGAGCAGTGCAAACGCTTCTTCTTCCGAGTGCGCAATGACGGGCTGGAACTGCATCGAACGCGCGATTTCCGCCGGCGTCTGCGCCGCTTCGTCGCCCGCCACGATGAGCACCTGATTGGTCATGAACGTCTGCGCGTCATGCTATCAGACGAGTGCCGCGTACAATCCGCGCTCATGCCGAAACGCACGTTCGAAGAACTGGTGAAACTGATGACGACGCTGCGTGCGCCCGGCGGCTGTCCGTGGGATCGTAAGCAAACGCTTCCGGACCTCAAGCCTTACGTGATCGAGGAAGCGTACGAGGTGGTCGACGCAATCGATCGCGACGATCGCCGCGCGCTCGCGGAAGAGGTCGGCGACATGCTGCTCGAAGCAGTGTTCATCGCCGAGATCACGCGCGAAGAAGGCACGTTCGACATCTACGACTCGATCACCGCGGTGCACGAGAAGCTCGTGCGCCGGCATCCGCACGTGTTCGGCGACGTGCAGGCGAATGACGCCGAGGAAGTGCTCGTCAATTGGGAGAAGCTGAAGCAGGACGAGCGGAAGGCGGAAAACAAAAGCGTTCTTTCCGGCGTGCCGCAGTCGATGCCCGCACTGCTCAAGGCATCGCGGCTCACCGAGAAAGCGTCGCGTGTCGGCTTCGACTGGCGCCGCACGGATGACGTGTTCGACAAGCTTGATGAAGAGATCGGCGAGCTGCGCGCGGCGGTCGCGTCGAACGATGCGGCGAACATTCATGAAGAGATCGGCGATCTGCTGTTCACGATCGCGAACATCGCCCGGAAGGTGAACGTGAATCCGGAAGAGGCGTTGCAGTCGACGAATCGCAAGTTCATGCGCCGCTTCGAATCGATGGAGTCGCAGGTGCGCGCGCGCGGCCAGAATCTCGATCAGTTGCAGCTCGAGGAGATGGACGCGCTGTGGGATGAGGCGAAGGCGGCGGAGCGGATGTGAGAAAGCTGACGACGCTCGCGTTGCTCGTCGCAATGGTGATCGCGCTGCACGATTTCACCGTGCCGCACGGACGCGGCTTCGCTGCACGCGGTGCGCTGTTTCTGATCGATGAGTATCGCGCGCACGTCTCGCCGCATCTGCGCGGCCGTGTGACGTGCCGCTTCACTCCGACTTGTTCGGCTTACGGCCGCGCGGCGATCGCAAAGTACGGCTTCGCGAAGGGGTCGGCGAAGACGGCGTGGCGGATCGCGCGCTGCGGCCCCTGGACGAAGCTGGGGACGCGGGACCTGCCTTAGCGGTTTTCTTCGGCGCCGGCTCCGCGGCCGCGATGTCGGCGCTGGGGCAGATGTCGTTCAGCACGCACGCCTCGCACAGCGGACGCCGCGCAATGCAGGTCTCGCGGCCGTGGTAGATGATGCGATGCGCGAACGGCGTCCACTCTGATTTCGGCAGCAGCGGCACGAGGTCCTGCTCGATTTTCTCGGCGTCTGTATTCGCGGTGAGGCCGAGGCGCGCGGAGACGCGGCTCATGTGCGTGTCGACGACGATGCCCACCGGCGTCTGAAACGCGTTGCCGAGAACGACGTTCGCGGTCTTGCGTCCGACGCCCGGAAGCGCAACCAGTTCGTCCATTGTGCGCGGCACCTCGCCGCCATGCCGTTCGACGATGGCCTGGCCGCACGCGATCACGGCTTTGGCTTTGTTGCGAAAGAAGCCGGTCTGCTTGACGTCGGTCTCCATCTCCACCTGCGACGCGCTCGCGAACGCATGCGGCGAGGGGTATTTGCGGAAGAGCGATTTCGTGACGATGTTCACTCGCGCATCGGTCGACTGCGCCGAAAGAATGGTCGCGATGAGGAGCTCGAACGCATTGGTGAAGTCGAGCGAGCAATGCGCGTCGGGATACCGCGCCGCAAGACGCTTGTTGACTTCGGCCGCACGTTTTTTGAGGTCGGGCACGGGGGGATTCTATGCGGGGAGCGGAA
>JALYOB010000068.1 GCA_030857085.1 Acidobacteriota bacterium
ACCGGATACTGCATCGCGAGGAACACTCCCTCGCGCGCCCGCTCCTCGGTCGGCAGCTCGAGCAGGTTCTTCCCCTCGAACAGCACTTCGCCCGACGTGACTTCATAACCGGGACGCCCCGCGAGCACGTTCGCGAGCGTCGACTTGCCGGACCCGTTCGGCCCCATGATCGCGTGCACTTCGCCGGGATTGATGGTGAGGTCGAGACCTTTGAGGATCTGTTTTTCTTCGATGCCGGCGTGGAGGTGTTTGATTTCTAGCATTGCAATTCCTGTCTGACCTTTGGGCGCTGGGCGTTAGGCGTTTGGGGCGTCTCGCGAGAAACCCCAAACGCCTAAAGCCCAACGCCGTCGGCGCTAGCCGACCGACCCTTCCAACGACACTCCCAACAACTTCTGCGCTTCCACCGCGAACTCCATCGGCAGTTCGCGGAAGACTTCGCGGCAGAAGCCGTTGACGATCATCGACACGGCGTCTTCGGCGCTGATGCCGCGCTGTTGCGCGTAGAAGAGCTGGTCTTCGCCGATCTTCGAGGTCGACGCTTCGTGCTCCATGGTCGCGGTCGAGTTGCGCACTTCGATGTAGGGGAACGTGTGCGCGCCGCACTTGTCGCCGAGGAGCAGCGAGTCGCACTGCGAGTAATTGCGCGCGTTCTCCGCGTTTTTCATGATCTTCACTTCACCGCGGTACGTCTGCTGCCCGCGGCCGGCCGAGATGCCTTTGGAGACGATCGTCGACGAGGTGTTTTTGCCGATGTGGATCATCTTCGTGCCGGTATCGGCCTGCTGATAGTTGTTCGTGAGCGCGACCGAATAGAACTCGCCGACCGAGTCGTCGCCCTGAAGGATGCAGCTCGGGTACTTCCAGGTGATGGCCGATCCGGTCTCGACCTGCGTCCACGAAAGCTTCGCGCCCTTCATCGCTTTGCCGCGCTTGGTGACGAAGTTGTAGATGCCGCCCTTGCCGTTCTTGTCGCCCGGATACCAGTTCTGCACCGTCGAGTATTTAATCGTCGCGCGGTCGAGCGCGACCAGCTCGACGACCGCCGCGTGCAGCTGATTCTCATCGCGCATCGGCGCGGTGCAGCCTTCGAGATAGCTGACGTACGAACCTTCGTCCGCGACGATCAGCGTGCGCTCGAACTGTCCCGTGTTCGCGGTGTTGATGCGAAAGTACGTCGACAGCTCCATCGGGCAGCGGACGCCTTTGGGGATGTAGCAGAACGAGCCGTCGGTGAACACCGCGCTGTTGAGCGTGGCGTAGAAGTTGTCGGTGTACGGCACGACCGATCCGAGGTACTTGCGGACGAGTTCGGGGTGCTCTTTGACCGCCTCGGAGAACGAACAGAAGATGATCCCGACCTTGGCCAGCTCATCGCGGAACGTCGTCGCGACCGAGACCGAGTCGAACACCGCGTCGACAGCCACACCGCTGAGGCGCTTCTGTTCACCGAGCGAGATGCCGAGCTTGTCGAACGTCGCGCGCAGTTCCGGATCGACCTCGTCGAGCGAGTTCAGTTTCTTCTTCTGCTTCGGCGCCGCGTAGTAGCTGATGGCCTGATAGTCGATGGGCGGAAAGTGGACGTTCGCCCACGTCGGCTCTTTCATCGTCAGCCAGTGGCGGAACGACTTGAGACGAAACTCGAGCAGCCACTCCGGCTCTTCTTTCTTCGCGGAAATGAAGCGGATGATCTCCTCGGACAATCCGGGAGGAGCGACGTCCGACTCGATGTCCGTGACGAAGCCGTATTTGTATTCCTGTTGTGCGATTTCTTCGATGGTGAGATTGCTCATCGCGCTGCCTCTCTGCTCGCGGTCAGCGAACGTTTGTCGATGACCGGCTGCGGCATCTCGCCGCGTACGAGGTCGCCTAACGTGACCTGCTCGAATGCGCCTTTGATGGCGCGATTGATGCCGAACATGAACCGGCGCGAGGGACATGCGACGCGGATCGCGCAGGTGGCGTGTCCGTCGTCGTCATACGTCTCGCACTCGGTGAGATCCCACGGCCCTTCGAGGACTTCGATGAGCTGGCCCAGCGTGACCGTGTCCGCGTCGCCGTCGAACGAGTAGCCGCCGCCGACCCCGCGATGCGAGCTGATGATGCCGCTCGTATTGAGGGTCTTGAGCACCTTCGTCACCGCCGGAAGCGGCAGGTGATAAAAGTCCGCGATCTCGCGCGCATTCGCCACCTCGCCTGCATTGCGGGCGAGATAAACGGTGGCGAGAAGGCCATAGTCGGTGAGCCGTGAGATTTTCAGCATCGGTTGCCTTAGGGAAAACCGCCCCGGATCAGGAGCGGGCGAAAACCGTACCACGTTGGTACGGTATGCACAACGTGCACGAGTGCCGACGGATTTCGTGAACGGAGTTTCGAAGCGGACAGATCAGCACAACGCGTCAGGCGCGCCGGCGGCAGGAAGGGGTGAAACTGAGGGCTGTGTGGCGGAAGCGAGCGAAGAGAAAGATCAGTCCGGAATTGGTCGCGCCATCATTTTCCTCCCGGCGATTCTAAGCGCCGTATTTCAGTCGGGTCAACCAGTTGCAGTGTCCGCGCCACTCGGCGCGACGTTCGCCGCTTCGATTGCGTAGGCCTCAAATGCTGCTCCGAGCTCGCGGAATTCCTCGTAGCTCGAAGCTCTCAGCTTTTGCACGAGCTCCTGTGCGGCTTCGGTGTCAAAGGGTTCGGGATGTCCGTACCAGTGCTCGTAAGGGCGGTTCATCTCGAACTCGAGCACGAGCGCGAACGCCTCGAAAGCAGGAACGAGCGCCTCGAACTTCTCGGAGTTGTCGCGGAACAGCTCCTTGATCGTGCGCACTTCCTTTTTCTCCGAAGCGTCGTCGCAGTAGTCGGCATACATCCACTGCGGCATGACCGCCTTCGTGGCGCGCTCGCGAACATCGCGGCCGAAGAGCGCGTCCGAGGTTTTGAGGATCTTGGTCCACAGCAGCCGCGCGGCGACTTCACCGCGGCGGGATTTGAAGTAGAAGCCGCCGATCGAGCGGATCATGCGGCGCATGCGCGACAGGAAGAGGAGAAAAGAGAAGAAACACTGATCGAAATTTTTGGCGCGATCTGCCGGGTCGCCGTACGTCGAGGCGCGCCAGTACTCGCCGATCCGCTTGGCCGCGGTGCCGATGGGCATGTAGTGGCGTTCCGCGTTCTGGTGGCTCTTGAGCAGCATGATGTTCCACGTCTGCTGTGTCTGTGCGTTCTTCTCGGCCGCCGCTTTGCGTTGTTCGAGCCGCGCTTCCTCTTCTTCTCTTCTTCTCAGCGCGCGTGCTTCTTCTTCGTCTTTGCGCCGCTGCGCGCGATCTTCTTCATCCTGGCGGCGGAGATCCGCCCGTTTCGTTTCCTCCCGTTCCCGCTCCTCGGCCCGCGTGTCTTCCTGCTTCTTGAGCCAGAAACCGAGGAACGCGAGAGCGAGGGGGAGAGCGAGATCTTTGACGAAGGATTGGAACGCGCGCAGAAACAGCAGCACACCGTTTTCGAACGCGCTCTCGATCGTGATTGGCCGCAGTGCGACTTGCTTCCGTCGCGTGACGCGATGGACGTTCTTCGGGTCGCTGCCCCACGCGACGACCGCCGCGATGGCGTAGCGGCCGGGAGCGTGCTGTGCCGTCAGCGCGGCAGTGAACGTGACCGAATCGTGTGCCGCGATCGTATACGGCACCGCTGCGCGCACCGCGGTTCCTTCGACGCACACTGGCTTGTCGCCAGCCCAGCACTTCGCGTTCGCCGGATCGAAGCCGGGATGCTCGAAGCGGACGAACCGCATGTGCACAACGTCTTTCGTCGGGTTATAGATCGTGATCGTGACCGGCAGCGTGTGACCGCCGACGACGTTCGCTGCCGCGGCCCAGAGATCGACACGCAGGTCGAGCTCATCGACGGGCGCGCTCGTCGTCGCGAGCGCGGCGCGCGTGGAGGAGGTCGTTTCCTCCTGCACAGCCTGCCAGACCCATAAGCCGAGCAGAACCGAAGCCAGCAGAAGCCAGCCGGCGACATGGCGCTTTTTCATGAATGCCGGAAGTGTACGCCTGCCGCCGACCGGATGTCAGGAGTTGCTCACCTAATGCTGCGACCCGTTGCGCCTGCCGTCGCACTCATGATTGCGGTGCTCGCCGGACGTTCTGTCCTTCAGCTGGTCGCGGCTCTGCACCTTCTGATTGGCGTCGGTTGGCCGTCCTTCGGTTTGTGCGTCGGACCGCACCGGTTCGTGTTGTCTTTGGCCAGTGCGTCCTCCGCGGAAAACCTTCGTAAAAAACAGCGCCTTTTTCCGCGCTCGTGGCACCCCGCTTGCGATGTACGTCGTCAGACAAAGAAGGTGACCAAATGAAATCGAAGCTGATCTATCCGATAGCCGTAGTCGTATTCGCAGCCGCGTGTGGCGGGGATGGTGGTGCGCGTGGAGCCAAACAACAGCAGGCGTCGTACGAGACGGTGCAGGAAGGATCGGCGGCCGGTGTGACGT
This sequence comes from Acidobacteriota bacterium, assembly GCA_030857085.1. Lineage (GTDB taxonomy): Bacteria > Acidobacteriota > Thermoanaerobaculia > Gp7-AA8 > Gp7-AA8 > QHVT01. The sequence continues at coordinate 4,475 of JALYOB010000068.1, forward strand.
CGAGCCTCAATGGACCGGGCGAGACGTTGCCGCCGATCACGAACACGAACGCCGATACCACCAGCGCATTCACGCTGAATCCGAACGTCGCGCCCGCCGGACAGGCGCCCGCCGCGATGGCCGGAGCGGTGCCGCCGTCGCAACCCGCATACAGCGGCGCGTCGAGCGCACCGTCGTACGGAAACGCTCCGATGATGAGCTCGTCGAGCTCGAACGCAGCGCCGTCGCGACCGGTGTATCAGTCGCGCGAGACGTACGTCCGCACCCAGCCCGTGCAGCGCTCGACGGACACGAACTCGTCGCAGCCGCAACAACAGCAGCAGCAGCCGCAGCCGGTGACCTCGAACGAAGCCACCGCGAGCAGCGGACCGGCGGCGACGCCCGACAACGCAGCACCCGCATCGCAGACCAACACCGCGCCGGCGGAGAACCACCAGCAGAAGCCGCAGCAGACGCAGCAGCAACAACAGCAACAGCCGCAACAGCAGCAGGAGCCGCAGGACGACAATTCCGGCCAGTCGGAAGAGCCGCCGCCTCCGCCGCCGCCGTCGCGCTGAGTGAACGGCCGCGGCGCTTCGCGCGCGGCCGTGTGACCTGGACTAGAATGCCCGCCCTATGTCGCGGGTGACCTTCCAGTCCCTGATTCTCAAGCTGCAGAACTTCTGGGCCGAGCGGGGCTGCGCCATCGAAACCCCGCTCGACCTCGAGGTCGGCGCAGGCACGATGCACCCCGCCACCTATCTGCGCGTCCTCGGCCCCGAGCCGTGGAACGTTGCATACGTCCAGCCCTCCCGCCGTCCCGCCGACGGACGTTACGGCGATAACCCCTTCCGCCTCGGCAAGCACTACCAGTTTCAGGTCATCCTCAAGCCCTCGCCGCTCCAAGTGCAGGAGATGTATCTCGACTCCCTGCGCGCCCTCGGCCTCGACCTCACCAAGCACGACATCCGCTTCGAAGAGGACAACTGGGAGTCGCCGACGTTAGGCGCCTGGGGCGTCGGCTGGCAGATCCTCCTCGACGGCATGGAGATCACGCAGTTCACCTACTTCCAGCAGGCCGGCGGCATCGACCTCGCCCCGATCTCGGCCGAGATCACCTACGGCCTCGAACGTCTGACGATGTTCCTCGCGCGCGAGAGCTCGGTGTTCGACATCGACTGGACCGCGGGCGTGCCGTACGGCGCCGTGCGCAAGCAGGACGAGTTCGAGTTCTCGAAGTACTACTTCGAAGTCGCGGACGTCGATCTGCACTGGCGCCTTTTCGATGCGTACGAAGGAGAAGCGCGCCGCTGTCTCGGAGAAAAACTCGTCCTGCCTGCCTACGACTGGACGCTCAAGTGCTCGCACGTCTTCAACACACTCGATGCGCGCGGCGCGGTGTCCGTCACCGAGCGCGTCGGCGTGATCAAGCGGGTGCGCGATCTCGCGGTCGGATGCGCCGGTCAATACCTCGCGCGGAGAGAGGAGCTCGGCTTCCCGCTGCTGAACGCCAATGGCTGAATATCTGTTCGAGCTCCTGACTGAAGAAATCCCGGCGTGGATGTACGGCAGTTTCACGATGCCGGTGAGCGCCGCACTGACCACGCTCACGCAGGAGCTGGGCGGCGGCGCGTTTCATCTCGATGCCACGCCGCGCCGCCTCATCATTCATCTGCGCGACCTCCCCGAGCGCGAAGCCGATCGCGAACAGGAAGTGAAAGGTCCGCCGAAGAAGTCGGCGTACGACGCGAGCGGCGCACCGACCGCGGCACTGCACGGCTTCCTCAAAAAGCAGAACGCGTCACTCGACGACGTCCTCGAATCGGCCGATGAGTACGTGCGCATCCGCCGTCGCATCACCGGCCGCAACGTGCGCGACATCATCGCCGAGCGCATCCCGCAGCTCGTGCAGTCGATCCGCTGGCCGAAGATGATGCGCTGGGGCAAGGGCGAGCATTCGTACATCCGCCCCATTCATTCGATTCTTTCTCTCTTCGACGGCGAGCATCTTCCGATCACGATCTTCGGCACCGCGTCCGGCGTGACGACGAAAGGGCATCGCACGCTCGCGCCGCAGCAGATCACGATCAGGTCGTACGCCGATTACGTGAGCAAACTCGAGCTCGCACGCGTGCTCGTCGAGCCCGATCGCCGCAAGACGGTCATGGTCCAGCGCGCGCTGGTGCTGGCGAAGGAAGCGGGCGGCACGCCATCCGAGGATGCTTCGATCTGGTCGCAGTGGCAGTATTTGACGGAGTATCCGGGAGTCGTGCGCGCCGAGTTCCGCCGTGACTACCTCGCGCTGCCGGAAGAAGTGCTCGTCACGGTGATGCGCGTGCATCAGAAACAGCTGCCGATCCGCCAGCGCGACGGCAAACTGACGAACTCCTTCCTCGCTGTGCTCGACAACGACGGCGATCCGGAAGGGAACGCCGCGTACGGGAACTCGTTCGTCACCAACGCACGCTTCGCCGACGCGCAGTTCTTCTACGAAACCGATCGGCGCCGCAAACTCGAAGAGCGGCTCGAACAGCTCGAGCACCTCCAATTTCACGAAAAGCTCGGCGACTATCGCGAGAAAACGAATCGCATCCGCTTCATCGTCGAGCGTCTCTGCAACGAGCCCGATGCGCTGCGCGCGGCCGAACTTTCGAAGTGCGACCTGGTGACGGAGATGGTGAAAGAGTTCACCGAGCTCCAGGGCAAAGTCGGCGGTATCTACGCGCGTGAAGAAGGGCTGCCGGACGTGGTCTGGCAGGCGATCTACGATCAATACCTTCCCGCGAATCTCGACGATCCGCTGCCGCGCACGCGCGCCGGCGCGATTCTCTCGATCGCCGATCGCATCGATACGCTCACCGGCTTCTTCCGCGTCGGCATTCGTCCGACTGGTTCCAAAGATCCGTTCGCATTGCGCCGCGCCGCGCAGGGCATCGTGCAGATCCTGCTCAATCGCGACAAACGCGAGGTGAAGATCGGCGTCGATGCGTTGGTCGACATCGCCATGGAAGCGCATGGCGTGAACGACGCCGCGCTGAAAAACGATCTCCTCACCTTCATCGCCGAGCGCGTGCGCACGATCCTCGAAGCCTCCGACGTCTGGAAGTTCGCATACGACGAAATCGCCGCGGCGATGGAAGCGGGATGGGCGTCCTCGCTCACCGATCTCGTCGACCGCATTCACGCGGTGAAGTCGGTGCGCGACGAATCGAACTTTCTCTCCATTCTCGACTCGGCGAAACGCATCGCGAACATCACCGCCGGTCACAGCTCCACGCGCATCGATGCATCGTGTCTCGAACACGACACGGAGAAACGTCTTGCGGAGCTCGCAGACGTGGTCACGAGTCAGATCGGCGACATGATCTCCGAGCGCGAGTATCGCGGCGCGCTCGAGTCGTTCGCGGCGATGGCGCCGGAGCTCGAGACCTTCTTCAAAGACGTCATGGTGATGGTCGATGACGAAGGCGTGCGCACGAATCGCATGTCGCTGCTGCGCAAAGTCGGCGGCGCGGTGATGAAGATTGCGGACGTGACGAAGATCGTCGTCGATCGCCGCGATTACCGCTCGTGATTCGCAATCTCGCGTTCCTGCTCGCGTTCTCCGCGCTCGCCTGTCAGCGCGCGGAAGCGCCGGCGACGGCGACGCACGCGCAGCCGAGTCCATTCACGATCACCGATCAAGACAAAGACAATCTGCTCAACATCGCCCGTGGCGCGGCGGTCGTCTCGCGCACCGCCGAGGCCGATCTCGAATCATCGGCGCTGCACGCGATGGACGGCATGTCCACCACCCGCTGGGCAACGCCGTCGGGCGGCGCGAGTCAGTCGCTCACCTTCTCGTTCGCCGTCCCGTCGCGCGTGGACAAACTCGGCGTCCTCACCGGGGCCACAGAACGCGAGTCGCCATCGCAGATTCGCTTCGAAGCCTCCGCCGACGGCCGCACGTATCGCGAAGTGCTGGTGATGAATCCGAAAGTCAGCGATGAGCCGCAGATCCAGAACGTCGAACCCTTCGACGCCACGCATCTGCGCGTTTCGACGGTCGAAACGAACAAGACCGCGGCGCAGCTCACCTCCATCTTTGCGCTCGGGCGCGAGCTCGATGCGCCGCGCTTCCAGTCGATGGGCGGCTGCTGGAAGATCAACGGCCAGCCGGCGATGCTCGTGCAGCACGGCGCGCGCATCATGGGCGTCATCGGCGGCGACAAAGTGACGGTCGTCGACGGCGGCACCGATGGCCGCGTCGCGCGCCTCATGTGGATGCGCGGGCCGATGTGGGGCTACGCCGCGGTCACGCTCGCGCCGGAAGGAAACGCGCTGAGCGGCCTCACGTTTCATCAGAATCCGCTGACCGGCTACGTCAGCGGCGCCTGGTTCGGAGAGCGCTGCAACGAGCGGCTCGAAGCGCACGGTGCGCCTCCGGAACACTTCCTCCGCCGCACAGGCCAATGGTCGCTTTCCGGTCTTGCGTTCGACGAGCGCGAGCAGCTCATCGAGTCCGTCAGCCGCGACGCACTCGACGCACTCGCGCACCTCCTCACGTCGGCACCGCCGCAGCAGCGCTTCGCGATCGTCGCGCACGAATTCCGTTTTGCGCGCGATGAAAATCTGCAGCGCACGCGCGATCGCATCGCCTCGCTCCGCGCGGCACTGCAGGCGCGCAACGTCGATCTTTCGCGCATCGAGCTCGTCGCATCGGGCAGCGATCGCCGCGACGCCGAAACGGTGTTCGCCGTGCAGCGGCTGCTGTGGAGCCGCATCGACCTCGAGCTCCGTTGATCGGCCCGCTTTTTGGAAGATAATCGCGCGCGCGATGACGACCAGTGAGAAGTACGTCTATTACTTCGGCGACGGCCACGCCGAGGGCAATGCAAAGATGAAAGAAGTTCTCGGCGGCAAAGGTGCAGGCCTCGCCGAGATGACCAACATCGGCGTTCCCGTCCCTCCCGGCTTCACCATTTCGACCGGCGTCTGCACGTACTTTTACTCGCACGGCAAGAGCTATCCGCCCGAGCTGCAGAGCGCGGTCGCGGAGAATCTCGCGCGCGTCGAGTCGTCCGTCGGACGCACGTTCGGCGACGCGAAAAAACCGCTGCTCGTCTCGGTCCGCTCCGGTGCCCGCGCCTCCATGCCCGGCATGATGGACACGATCCTCAACCTCGGCCTCAACGACGAGACGGTGCAAGGTCTCGCGTCGTCATCGGGCGATGAGCGTTTCGCGCTCGATTCGTATCGCCGCTTCATCCAGATGTACTCCGACGTCGTGCTCGAAATCGATCGCGAGCACTTTGAGCATGAGCTGTTCGCGCTGCGCGATCGCGTGGGCGTGAAGACGGACGCGGAGATTCCCGCTGACGCGTTGCGCGAGCTCGTTGCGACGTACAAAAGAATCGTGAGCGAGAAGCTCGGCAGCGAGTTTCCGCAGGACGTGAACGAACAGCTCTGGGGCGCGATCGGCGCCGTGTTCAACTCGTGGAACAACCAGCGCGCGATCACCTATCGCAAGCTCAATCAGATCCCCGACGACTGGGGCACCGCGGTCAACGTGCAGTCGATGGTCTTCGGCAACATGGGCGACGACTGCGCGACGGGCGTTGCATTCACGCGCAATCCGTCGAACGGCGAGCACCGCTTTTTCGGCGAATATCTGCCGAACGCGCAAGGTGAAGACGTCGTTGCCGGCATTCGCACGCCGATGCCGATCTCGAAGGCGCAGGCGCTCGAAGGGGAGACGTCGCTCGAAGAAGCATTTCCCGACGTCTACGAACAACTCGTCGACGTCTACAAAAAACTCGAGTCGCATTACCGCGACATGCAGGACATCGAGTTTACGATCCAGTCGCGCAAGCTGTATCTGCTGCAGACGCGCACCGGCAAACGCACCGGCTTCGCGGCGGTGAAGATCGCGTGCGACATGGTGGACGAAGGGATCATCTCGAACACCGAAGCAGTCGAGCGCGTCGAGGCGAATCAGATCATTCAGCTGCTCGCGCCGGTGTTCGACGCAGCAGAAAAAACGAAAGCGCTCAACGGCGGCCGCCTGTTAGGCCGCGGACTTCCTGCAGGCCCCGGCGCCGCGACCGGACGCATCGCCTTCAATGCAGACAACGCCGTGCGCATGGCCAAAGACGGTCCGGTGATTCTCGTGCGCATCGAGACTTCGCCCGAAGACATCGCCGGCATGCACAGTGCGGCTGGCATTCTCACCACGCGCGGCGGACTCACGTCGCACGCGGCGGTCGTCGCGCGCGGCATGGGGCGTCCGTGCGTCGTCGGCGCGGGCAATCTGCGCGTCGACTATCAGAAGGGCGAACTGCGCAGCGAAGGACACGAGCCGCTCGAAGAAGGGGACTGGCTTTCGCTCGACGGCACCACCGGCGAGATCATCGGCGGCAAGCTCGCCACGCGTCCTTCCGAGGTGATTCAGGTTCTGCTCGAAGAATCGATGAAGCCGGAAGAGTCGGAGACGTATCGCAACTTCGATCGCCTCCTCAAATGGGCCGACGAGATTCGCACCCTCGGCATCCGCACGAACGCGGACACGCCGAACGATGCGCGCGTCGCGCGGTTGTTCGGCGCGCACGGCATTGGCCTCTGCCGCACGGAGCACATGTTTTTCGCGGAAGAACGCATCCTGCGCGTGCGCGAGATGATCCTCGCGCGCGACGAGAAAGGGCGCCGCCGCGCGCTCGACGAACTGCTGCCGTTTCAGCGTGCGGACTTTGAAGGGATTTTCCGCGAGCTCGCAGGGATGCCGGTCACGGTGCGCCTGCTCGATCCGCCGCTGCACGAGTTTCTGCCGCAGACGGAAGCGCAGATCTCGACGGTTGCGCGCGAGATGAACTGGGGCTTCGTGGAGTTGCGCAACAAGGTCGCGCAACTGCACGAGCAGAACCCGATGCTCGGCCACCGCGGCTGCCGCCTCGGCATCACCTATCCCGAGATTTACGAAATGCAGGTGCGGGCGATTTTCCTCGCCGCATGCGACGTGAAGAAGGATGGCGTCGACGTGCATCCCGAGGTGATGATTCCGCTGGTTGGGACGACGAAAGAGTTGCAGCTCACGACCGAGATGGTGCGCCGTGTGGCCGCGGAAGTGATGCAGGAAGCGGGCGTCACGATCGAGTTCCTCGTCGGCACGATGATCGAGATTCCGCGCGCTGCATTGATCGCGGACAAGCTCGGTGCAACTGCGGAGTTCTTCTCGTTCGGCACGAACGATCTGACGCAGATGACGTTCGGCTATTCACGCGACGACGCGGGCACGTTCCTGCCGGAGTACGTCGACAAGAAGATTCTGCCGAAGGATCCGTTCGAATCGATCGACCAGGACGGCGTCGGCCAGCTCGTCCGCCTCGGCACAGAGCGCGGCCGCAGCGCAAACGCGAAACTGAAAGTCGGCGTGTGCGGTGAGCACGGCGGCGACCCCGACTCGATCCGCTTCTTCCGCTCGTGCGATCTGAATTACGTCTCCTGCTCGCCGTACCGCGTGCCGGTGGCGCGCCTCGCAGCGGCGCAGGCGGAGCTGGAGAATAAGGCGTACGAAGGGTAGTAGCGAGTGGCGTGTGGCGAGTTGCCAGGGCGTTTACGCCTGGGCGAACTTTGCGGCGCGTCATCAGCAGCCGCCCCCCCCGTGTCATCCTGAGCGAAGCGAAGGACCTTCTCCGTTGCGCACTGGAAGGT
>JALYOB010000006.1 GCA_030857085.1 Acidobacteriota bacterium
CGCGTCGCGCCCGCGATCTCTTTCCCCATGCTCGACGCCTTCGACGCCGATTCGAGAATGTTGTTCAACGCCTTCCCCGCCTGATGCGAAAGCGCGACGCCGTTCTCCACCAGCGACGATCCCGCGGACGTCGCCTTGAGCGCGTTGTCGACTTCCTGCTGCACGCCGCGAATGAGATTGGCGATGTCGCGGGTCGATGAGGCGGTGCGCTCGGAGAGCTCGCGAATCTCCGCGGCGACGACCGAGAATCCTTTTCCGTATTCGCCCGCCTGCGCCGCGAGGATGGCGGCGTTCAGCGCGAGGAGGTTCGTCTGCTCGGCGACGTCTTCGATCACGTTGAGGATCTTGCCGATCGCAACCGACCGCTCGCCGAGACGACCCACGACGGAGTTCGCCTCGACGACGGACTGACGGATCTGCTCCATTCCGTCGATCGTCTCGCGCACCGCACGCATGCCCGATTCGGCGGCGTCGGCGACGGCCAGCGCGAGGTCGTACGAGCGGGCCGCATTCGCCTCCACCTGCGCGATCGAGGCGGACATCTCCACCATCGACGACGACGTGTCGGTAACGAAGCTCGTCAGATAGACGACGTTCTGATCGACCTCGTTGATCGACGAGACCATCTGATTCGTCGCCGACGCGGTGTCTTCGACGGACGAGAAGAGCGTGTCGGTGTGACGGCTCACCTCTTCCATCGACGCCACCATCTCCAGCATCGACGACGACGTCTCTTCCGATGACGCGGAGAGCGACTCGACGTTGTCGGTGATCTTGCGCACGCCGTTGTTGAGGTGATCGATGGAGTTGTACGTTTCGTCGATGATCGCCCGCTGCTCGTCGACGCGGGAGATGACGAGCTGCGAACGGCTCTCCACCGTCTCCACCACCGATTTGAGCTTCGACTGCGACTGCACGAGGCTCTTCACCGTCCGCTCGAGGTTGCCGGCCATGGTGTTGAAAGCCTCGCCAAGGCTGCCGATTTCATCGGTCGTCGAAACAGGAGCGCGCTGCGTGAGATCACCCTTCGCGATGAGATGCGCGGTGTTCGCGAGGCCGACAATCGGCCGCACGATGAAACGCGATGCGATCCATGCAGCGATGCTCGCCAGGATCAGGATCAGCGCGGTCGTGGCTGCGTTCCAGCGGCGAAGCGACGCCAGTGCCGTCTCCGCCTGCGACTCGTTCAGCAGCAGCCGGAAGTAGCCCTTCGGCTTCGCGTCCGCTTTCGCGGCCGCATCTTTCGACTCATAAAAAGGAACCGTATAGACGTGCTGTGCGCGACCCGCCAGCGGTCCGGCCTCGCGCTGCAACGTGCGGCCCGCGAGCACCGGCGGCACGTCAGGCGTGGAGGCGGCGATCACTTTTCCGTTCGCGTCGAGAAACTCCGCATATGCGACCGAGTCGTTCTTCGCGATCGCCCTGACGATGTCGTTCAGGTCGTCCGTCAATCCGAAGATGACGTAGTACCCGGCCGTGGCCTCGATCGCCTGCGCGATCGCGTTCCCCTGCTCGACCGTCTGGCGAATCATCGCGCGGCGCACGAGCGACTGCTGCAACAGGAAAAGGGCGAGTGCGATGAGGACGGTCGGAATCGCGAATGCGGCGATGAACTTCGACCGCAGTCCGTAGCGGACCCCTCTTTCATTCTGATTGCCGGCCAGCATAAGGACGCGGCGAAGTGTAGCAGTTGCGCACGAGCTCTCGGACGCTTCGCGCGAGTCCGCTATCATCGCGCGCATGCCTTTGATCCGCTGTCCGAAGTGCGCGCAGGCGTACGACGTTCCGGGCGTGATTGCCGTCCGCCTGCCGAATTCGATCGCAACCTGTCAGTGCGGCGAGTGGCTCTCGGGCAGCAAGGCGGCGGTGCTCGCGCGACTCGTGAACGTCGACGAGATTCGCGAGATCGACATGAAGCCGTATCGCGTCGACGTCGCAGCAGCCGCGGAGGCGTTGCCGCAACGCGAGCCGATCGCGCCGCCCGCGCGTCCGCGATCGGTGCGCATCATCGCCCGCGGTTCCAAGCAATCGCTCAACACGGTCTTCACCATTCATGAGCATCCGCTCTGGATCGGCCGCAAAGGCTGTCATGTCGAGCTTTCCGAAGCAGAGCTTTCGATCCGGCACTGCTCGATTTCCGTCCGCGGCGAACAGCTCGTCGTCCGCGACGCCGATTCGCACATGGGCACCTTTCTCGATGGTCAACAGATTGACGAAGCGCAGATCGGCGATGGCGTCCATCTGCTGCGCGTCGGCTCGGCACTGGTGAGCATCGAGCCGACCGACGAGCCGGGGCTTCCGGTCGAGCCGATCACGCTCGACGCCGCGTCGGTCGTGGATGAGTCGGCACTCGCCGCGCGAATGCACAGCATGCGCACGACGCAGCCCGCTGCCGCGGCGCGCATCGTTCTCATCTGCGTCGAAGGTGCGCTCGCCGGCCAGGAGTTCGAAGTGCCGCAGTCGGGCCTCATCGTCGGCCGCGAAGGACACGTTCGCGTTCCCGACGAGTTCCTCTCGCGCCGCCACTTCGAAGTCACCCGCGACCATGACGGCACCGTCCGCGTCCGCGACCTCGGCAGCCGGAACGGCACTTTTTTGAACACGCTCCCCGCGCGCAATACGAAAGTGCACGCAGGCGACGAGATTCGCGCCGGCGTGAATCGCTTCCGCATCGAGCAGCGCGCATGAGCTCGCGCCTTCCATGATTGCGGGTTGGCACGCACGCCGAGCGGCCCTATACTCCCGCCCTCTCTCTCAGGGACAACACAAATGAACCGTTTCGAATCCGTTGTTGCTCGGATTCTGGGCCCGGTGGCCGAGCTGCTGCACAAGCCTCTCTCTCTGGTCGATGGTCATTCCGCCGAGGCGCGGAACGGCTTCGCGGTGCGTGTCGATGTGCCGCGCGTGGCGATCGTCTCGGGCGACGGGACGCCATTCAATGACGCCGAGCGCCGCCTCATCGAAGAAGTGTTGGCGGTGGTGCGCGTCGCCGAAGAAAGCGAAGCGCGCTATCAGGAGCTCGAACAGCGCATGCTCGGGTTGCAGCGGGAGAACCTCGACCTCGCGGTGAAGAACCGCATGCTGTCCGAGGTGTCGACAAAAGACGCGCTGACGGGGTTGTACAACCGCTGGTTCGTGATGGAGAAGATCGACAGCGAGATCAATCGCGCGCTGCGGCATGGCTCGCCGATGTCGCTGCTGATGCTCGACATCGACCACTTCAAGCGCATCAACGACACGTGGGGACACACCGCCGGCGATCAGGTGCTGCAGGCGATCGGGAAACTGCTGCGCGAGAGTTGCCGCGTGTACGACGTGCCGGGACGCTACGGCGGCGAGGAGTTCTGCATCGTGCTGCCGGAGACGAAGCCGGGCAATACGAACGTGGTCGCGGAACGCATCCGGCGCAAGCTCGAGGCGACGACGCTTTCGGCCGGAGATGCGTCGGTCGTCGTCACCGCGTCGATCGGCATTGCGGGGATGGAAGAAGAGCCGGGCGAGATCCTCAGCCCCGCAGCGCTCATCGAGCGCGCCGATCGTGCGCTGTATTCAGCAAAGAGCCGCGGACGCAATCGCGTGGAGACGTGGGACGAGGCGCTGCTCGAGGGCGCCGCATTTTCGGTCGGACACTGACTTCGTGAGCGAGGTCACGGCCGCGTCCGTGTCACGGCCTTACACTCAAGGACGTCCAAATCGGGAACACGAGGGGAAAATGCGAAAACTGGTTGTCGTTGTGTCGATGATGTTGTTTGCCGGCAGTGCGTTCGCCGCCAAGCCGGTGCTGGGTGTAGCCGAATTCAAGAACGAGACGAGCGCCTCGTGGTGGTCGTCGGATGTAGCGAAAGATCTCTCCGGCATGCTCTCGAACGAGCTGGCCAGCACGGGCAAGTTCAAGATCGTCGAGCGCCAGAAGCTCGACAAAGTCCTCGACGAGCAGGATCTCGCGGACTCGGGCCGCATGAGCAAGAAGTCGGGCGCGAAGATCGGTCAGCTGACCGGCGCGCAGTACCTCGTCATCGCGACGGTCACTGCATTCGACACGCAGACGCGCGGCACGGGCGGCGGCGTGAGCTTCCGCGGCATCAGCGTCGGCGGTAAGAAAGAAGATGCGTACATTGCGATCGACCTGCGCGTCGTCGACACGACCACGGGCGAAATCGAGTTCACGCGCTCGATCGAAGCGCGCGCTTCGGGCGGCGGCGTCAACGTCGGCCTCTATCGCGGCGGCTTCGGCGGAGAGCTGAGCAAGTACGAGAACACGCCCACCGGCAAGGCCATCCGCGCGATGGTCATGGAAGCGAGCGAGTACCTCGCCTGCGCGATGGTCGACCAGGGCGACTGCATGGACGAATACGCGGCCAAAGAGCAGTCGCGCCGCGACAAGACCAAAAAGTCGATCAAGCTGGACTGAGCAACGCGGCTCCGGCCAGGTTGCTTCGTTGGAGAGGAAGCGGGCCGCAAGGCCCGCTTTTTTCTTTTCCGCTCTTTCGCCCTTTTCTCCTCTTCCTGCCAGTTCTACCGCCGTTCTGCCGGCTGAATCCACAGGCGCAAGAAAAAAATCGCCACTCTTACGCCTCTTACGCTTGACTTACGCCGCCTCACGACCTACATTACGCTTCGTGAGGCGGTAATGAGATACCTGACGGAACGGCAACGCGACATCCTCAACTTCATCCGCGAGTTTCAGAAAGAACGCGGAATCGCGCCGACGCACCGGGAGATCTGCGACCAGTTCGGCTTCTCCTCCTACGGCACGGTCTACAAGCACCTTTCTCTGCTCGAGAAGAAAGGGCTGATCCGCCGCGACTGGAACCAGAAGCGCGGCGTGGAGCTCGTCGAGCAGGAAGAGACGACGAGCAGCACTGCAGCGACGCCGAAGCGCAGCGAGGCGCTCAATGCGAATGCGCGCGAGCTCCCGCTGTTCGGCTACATCGCCGCCGGCCGGCCGCTCGAAGTCGATGTCTCCGATGAGCTGATCACGGTCCCCGAACATCTCACGTCGCGCGGCGAGAACTACGTGCTCAAAGTACGCGGCGACTCGATGGTCGAAGACGGGATTCTCGATGGAGACCTCGTGATCATCGCCCGCCGCGAGCTGGCCGACAACGGCGAGATGGTCGTCGCGAACGTGAGCGGCGAAGTCACTCTCAAACGTCTCTACCGCGAGGGAGATCGCGTGCGACTGCAGCCCGCGAACTCCATGATGAGCCCCATTTACGCCGCTGCGCGCGAGGTCTCGGTGCAGGGCGTCGTCGTAGGTCTGATGCGTCGTTTTTGATTGTCGTTGTGAATGGAACAGGTGAGGAACTAACCAATGGATCTCGTACTCAAACTTCGTGAAATCCGCAGGCTCCGCGGGCTGAGCCAGAAAGACGTTGCCCGCCTCTCCGGTGTCGGTGAAAAGACCATCAGCTCGTTCGAAACGGGCCAGCGCATCGGATCTCTCAAACTCGAGCAGCTGCGCAGCATGCTGAGCGTGTACGGTCTGACGGAAGCCGAGTTCTTCGGCGGCTCGATCGAGCGCGAGATCGCGCCGTGGGAGCTCGACGAAGACGAATGCGCGGCGCAGCGCCTGTTCGACGAACTGCGCGCGCTGCCCAAGCAGGTGCAGAAGACGATGGTCGCGAAGTTTCAGCTCATGCTCGAAACGGCGTCTGCACTCGACCGCTCTAAGCACCCGGAGCCGGCGACGACCAAGCAGCTCAACGAGAAGCGCCCGTCGTTCGTCCGCGAAGAGCCTGACTGGAACATGCTGACCTCGCGCAACTGACGCGAGGGGCCGCTCGCGATTGGAGCGCGTCAGCGCTCCATTCGCGACACGCGGGTTCTTTCGCGTATCCGTCCGCAGTACATCGATGAATCAGCAGATCAACGCATCGCCGCGGCACGCGCACGCCAGTGCGCTGTGCCGCGCGCGTCCCCCAGCGCATCGGTCGTCTGCGCCGCAAACTCCGCCGCACCGCGTCCCGGGTTCGCGCGCACCATCGCCTCGAGAATCGCGTCCGCCTGCGGAAAGCGATTCGTCAGCGCATAGATGACGTACAGGCTCGCGTACGCCTGCCGGTTGCGCGGAAACAGCTCGATCTCTTTCTTTAGCGCTTCCTCTGCCATCGGGTACTGCTGCATCCGCGCGAGCGCGTCACCGGTCACAAAGTAGAGCGATTCCACCGGACCCGCTTTCCGCGTGCGCGCCTCGGCCGCAGCTTCCTGCGCGAGCGCGAGCGCCTCGCGCGGCCGCTCCTGCTGATTCATGATCCGCGCGAGCAGCACCTTCGCCTGAATGTCGTTGTGCTGGTCCTTCATCGCGAGCCGCGCCTCGGCTTCCGCCTGCGGGTAGCGCTTCCGTTCGAGCTCCACGAGCGCAAGCAACAGATGCGCGCCGCCGTAGTTCACCTTCTCCGCGATGCGCGCGTGCTCGGCCGCTTCGTCGAGACGATTCAGGCGCAGATACACAGTGCCGATGCGCAACGCATATCCGCGGACGAGCGACGGATTGATGTCGCTCGCCTTCCGATACGCCGCCGCCGCCTCTTCGAAACGGCCCAGGCTTTCGAGCGAGACGCCGAGCTGGTTCCAGCCGTCCGACAGCAGCGGGTTTTCTTTGAGCAGCGCGCGCAGCTTCTCGACTGCGGCGGCGTGATTGCCGTTCGTCGCGAGCTTCGTCGCGTCCATCATCTGCGTGATCTGCTGGATTCCATCTTTCGGATCGGGCAGCGGACCCGAAGACGGAGCAGCGGTGGAGCCGAGATATCCGAGGGCCGCGAGCTTCTTCGCTTCCTCGGGATCGATGTTGGTCGGGACGTCGATGTTCGTTCCGAACTTTGCGAGATCGTCGCGCATGCTCGCGTAGACGCGACGCGTTTCGCCGAGGACGTTCGCCTTCTCGCCCGGATCTTTGCGGATGTCGTACAGCTCCGGCCGCGGCGCCTGGATGAAGTGGTAATCGGAGGCGATCAGTGAACGGAGCTCGCTCCAGCCGAGGTGAATGCGCGGGTACAGCGTCTCGGAGTAGACGCGACGGGAGGAGGAGTCGGCGCTCTTGTGCAGCAGCGAGCGTCCCTCGATCCGCTCCGGAGGCTTTACGCCTGTGACTTCGGCGATCGTGGGGAGAATGTCGACGATGCCGACCGGCTGCTCCGACGTCTCGCCGGCGCGTGCGCGGTTCGGAAGTTTCACGATGAGCGGTACGTGAAGCGCCTCGCGATAGAGAAAGATCCCGTGCTCCGACTCGCCGTGTTCACTCAATCCCTCGCCGTGATCGGACATGAGGATGATGAGCGCGCGATCGTAGATACCGTCGCGCTTGAGCGATGCGATGAAGTCGCCGACGATCTGGTCGGCGGTTGCGATCTCGCCGTCGTACGGCAGCTTGTACCGCGACGCGAACGGCTCGACCGGCGTGTACGGCGAGTGCGGTTCGAACAGGTGCAGCAGAAAGAAGAACGGCTTCGACGCGCGCGCGCCGATCCACTGCTCGGCAACGGCGGTGGTGTCGCCGCCCGCGCGCTGCAACGCCCCGATGGCGACGTTCGGCCTGCTGACGATGCCGTCGTCATAGAAGTCGAACGAGGCGCCGATGCCGGTGCTCGAGCGAAGAACGTACGCCGAAACGGCCGCGCCGCTTTCGTATCCGGCGCCGCGCAGCATCGTCGGAATGGTGGGAATGTTCGGCGCGAGTGAGTAGCCGACATTGTTGCGCACGTTGTTCGTCGGCGGGAGTTGTCCGGTGAGCAGCGCGGTGTGCGAGGGAAGCGTCAGCGGCACATGGGCGTACGCGTTCGTGAAGAGAATCGCGTCGGCGCGAAGCGCGTCAATCGCCGGCGTCTGCACGTTCTGATAGCCGTACGCGGGGAGATGATCGGCGCGGAGAGTATCGATCGAGATGATGATGACGGGCGCGTTGCGCGATTCGATCTTCGCTTCGCCTGCGCCCTGACGGCACGAAGCCGCGAGCGCGGCGAGCGCGATCACAGCAAGACTGAGTCGTTTCACGTTCATAATTTTCAGCTGCAGTTGTGGAGAGTGAACGGTCAGCGCGCGATCAGCGTGCCGCCTGTTGTGCGTAGCGCCGGCGCCATTCGTTCGCCGCTTCGGCCTGGCCGAAGAACGCAAGTGTATTGGCCGCCAGCTCGTAACGTTCGCGGCCGGGCGACGCCGCGACCATCTGCGAAAGCACCGCTTCGGCGGCGGGGAGATTGTGTTGCGTCAGATGAATCGCGGCAAGCCGCGCGTAGGCGTCAGCGTTTTGCGGCTGCACCTCGATCGCAGTGCGCAGCGCCCGCTCGGCATCCGCCGGCCGGGAGAGGCGCATGAGCGCACTCGCGCGCGCTACTTCCACCGCCGCGACCGGCCGCTCTCCACGAGCGGCGCGCTCATTCGCGAATGTGTCGAGCGCACGCAACGCGCCAGCGGCATTCGGCGGCGTCTCTTTCAAAAACGCGGTGCTCAGCAGCACCACCGCCTGCGCGGCGTAATGCGCGTCGCGCATCGCTTCGTTCGCGTGCCGCTGCGCTTCGCGCGGCGTGTTTGCGGCAAGTGCAATTTGCCCAAGGAGCAGGTGTGCCGCGCCCGGATTCGAGGAGAGTGCGAGTGCCGCATGTGCACGCGCCTCTTCGAGCTTTCCGGCATTGAGGAACGCGGTCGCGACACCGATCGCCACCTGTTCCGTCAGCGCAGGATTGCGCGCGAGCAGTCCACGATAGACCTCCCCCGCCTCCGAGTATTGCTTCGCCGATTCGTACGCGCGCGCGAGGCCGAGTGCTGCGTCGGTGAATTGCGGGTTGTGCTCGAGCAATGCTTTGAATCCGCCGATCGCCGTCTGCACCTCGCCGCGCGCCAGCGCGTCATTCGCGGCCGCGTATTGTTCGAGGTCGCCGATGCGATCTTTCGCATCCGGCAGATCTCCCTCCGCGGTCGAAGCGGGTGCGGAGATGTATCCGAGTGCCGCGAGCTTCTTCGCGTCTTCCGACGACGCCGGACCGGGCGCGGTGATTTTCTTTTCGAAGCGCGCGAGCTCGTTGCGGAACGATGCAGCGGCGCGGCGTTCGTCGGCGATGACGTTCCGCTGCTCGCGCGGATCATCGCGCAGCATGTACAACTCCGCGCGAGGCGCTTCGATGAAGTGCTGCTCGCTGGAGATCAGCGATCGCACGTCGCTCCATCCGAGATGCAGTCGCGCGTAAAGCGACTCGCTGAAAATGCGGCGCTCCTGCACGGGTTGCGGCGCGGACGGGCCGAGCAGCGGCATCCCCGCGAGCGCAGGCTGCTGCTGCAAGCCCGCGAGCGACAACACGGTCGGGAAGACGTCCACCAGCGCCACCGGCGACTCGACTTCCGAGCCAGCTCCCGAGTTGCGCGGCATCTTCACGATCATCGGAACGTGAATCGTTTCGCGATAGACGAAGATCCCATGTTCTCTCTCTCCATGATCGCCGAGTCCTTCGCCATGATCGCTGACGAGAATGATGATCGCGCGGTCGTAGACACCGGTGCGGCGCAGCTCATCGAGAAAATCGCCGAGGATCGCATCTGCCTGTGCGATGTCTGCGTCGTAGCGGGATGCGGCGGCGGAACGATACGGCTCCGGCGCGTCATACGGCGTGTGCGGCTCGAATAGATGAAGAAAGAAGAAGAAACGAGAGTTCGCGCGCGGCGCGATCCATGACTTCGCAGCCGCAACGGTCGCAGCTCCCGGACGTTGGATGGCTCCGAGATCCGCGCCTGGAGTGAACGCGATGCCGTCGTCGTAAGAGTCGAACTGTTCGCGCAGTCCGGTCGTGCCGCGCAGCACGTAAGCCGACACCGCAGCGCCGGTCGCGTAGCCGTGCCGTTTGAGCGTCGCGGGTAACGTGGCGACGTTCGGCGCGAGGCGGTAGCCGATGTTGTCGCGCACTCCATGCGACGCCGGCAGAAGTCCCGTCAGCAGCGAGACGTGCGATGGCAGCGTGAGCGGCACCTGCGAGTACGCGTTGCGGAACAGAACACCGTCGTCGCGCAGGCGATCGATCGCGGGAGTCTTCACCCCGTCGTATCCCCACGCCGGGAGGTGATCCGCGCGCAGCGTATCGATCGAGATGAGGATCACCGGCGCGCCCGGGAAGCTCACGTGCGTCGCGGTCTCGGCCCCGCGGCGGCAGCCCGCGACGAGCACGAGTGCAATGAGGGCGCGCGCGAGAAGGCGCTGAGGTGCTGCCATGCAGTTGCTTCAGACAAAAAAAAGCCCCGGCATATGCCGGGGCTTTTCTACAGCAGTGAAACGGGATTAGAAGCGGATACCAACCGAGAAGCGGTACGTGCGGGGCAGCTGGTACGAACCAGCGCTACCGCCCGGGAGGAGCGAGCCACCGGTCGTCGGGAGCGTGCCCTTCGTACCGAAGTCCTGGGCCTTCTTCCAGATGCCGACGTTCGGGTTGTTGATTTCGGTGATGCACTGCGCGTTGGTCTTCACCGTGCCATTCGCGTTCGGCGTGCACTCGACGTACGTGCCGGTGAACGCGTTGACCGTACGGACGATGGTCACGTTCGTGATCGGCGTGAGCAGCGTCTGACGATTGAACGCGTTGAGCAGCTCGCCCTGGGCGAACAGGTTCACACGGCCGATCGGCAGGTTGTAGTTGATGGCGACGTCCGTAGCGGTGAGGTCATCCGTGCGGAACTCACCACGCTTGCTGAAGTAGTACGTGCTCGTGGTCGGCGGATTGAGGTAGCCGGGGTTGACCGGGCAGGTGTCGCATTTGTTCGCGCCGGTACCACCGCGCACGATACGAAGGTTGCTGGTCGCGGCCGAGTACGGCGTGCCGGAGTCAAAGCGCTGCAGGATGGAGAAGTTGAATGCACCGAACGGAGTCGGCTGATCGTACGACACCCACGCGCGCACTTTGTGGCGCTGATCCTGGGCGAGGTAGCCGATCGGGAAGCGGTTCGCGTAGCCGAGGAGCTCGGGGAACGAACGCGAGCCCTGCGCGGTCACAGGACCGGAGCCGGAGGTCTCACCTTCGATGTTGCCCTTGAGCGTCGACCACGTGTAGTTACCGCCGAGGTTCACGCGGTTGAACAGACGATAGCTGCCCTGGAGGAGAACCGCGCGGTACTTGCGCTCGAACTCGTCGCTGTTCTCGACAACGCCGACTTCGGTCTGGAAGCCGAGGAGCGGGTCAGTGACGATGCCCGTCTCTTTGTTCGTGTAGCTCGTGTAGAAGTTGCTCCAGTCGCGCGACTGGTAGTCGACGCGGAGGAAGCCGTTGTTGCCGAGCTGGCCGCCGAGACCGACGGTGAACTCGGAAACCTGCGGCGACTCGAGCGGCTCGCGGATGACGGTAGAGACACCAGCGGCGCCACCACCGCCGAAGATGCCTTCCTCGCGGTTGTTGATGCCACCGATGCTGTTGAACCAGTTGAACATCGTGTCCAGCGCCGTGTCGGTGTTCTGTTTCACGATGTCCGGACCGTAGTAATACCAGTAGAGGATCGAGGGCGAACCGGCGCCCGAGGAAGCGTCACCGACGTTGCCGTTGGCGATCTTCGACGCATAGACGCTGTAGCTCGCATTCGCGCGCAGGCGGCCGTTGCCGAAGAGGTCGTAGGTCACGCCGACGCGCGGGCTGATGTTGTCGTCGTCAGCGACGGCGACACCCTGCTGGTTCTCGCCACGGTTCTGGTCGTAACGAGCGCCGATGTTGAAGCTGAGCTTCTGGTTGAGGTCCCACTTGTCGTTCACGAAGAGCGAACGAGTGCGGAAGCTGTTGCCCTGCGAGAGCTCGAGGATCGGCCAGTAGATGATGAGCGAGTTGCCGTTGCCCGGGATGGTCACGAGCAGCTCGCCGTTGGCGCCGCGGGTGAGATCGTTTTTCGTCGCACCGTAGGTGATGACCGAGAAGTCGGAAGCCGACTGGTGGTTGTTCGACATCAGCATGTCTTCGTAGGTCTCGAAGCCAGCCGACAGGTTGTGCGTGCCGAGACCCTTGCTGGAGAGGAAGTAGCTGAGCTTCGCTTTCGCGTTGCTGTTGTTGCGCTCTTCGTCACCGCAGGTGCCGCAGAAGACCGGGTAACCGGCGCGGCCGATGCCGCTGAAGCTGATGTTGGTGCCGCGGTTCGGCGGAGCCGGACCGTCGCCACCCGCACCAACGAACGAGAAGTCCTGCTTCGCGTAGAGAGCTTCGACGAGCAGGTTGTCGCTGAGGACACCGTTGTAGTTGAAGGTGAGGAAGGTGTTCGGCAGCTCGCGCTGCGCGTCGATGACCTTCAGCTCGTACGGCGTGCCGAACGGGTTGTTCGTCTGCTCGCGCGAGATGTCGAAATACGTACCGGCGAGCGTGTGACGCGAGGTCAGCTGGCCCGTCAGTTTGACTTCCATACGGCGCTCTTCGTCGCCACGCGTGTAGGCGATCGGAGCTTCGTTCGCACCGGTCACGCCGAGGCTGGCGTCGGTGTCGAGCGTGTAGTAACGGCCTGCAGTGAAGAACCACAGGCGATCGCGCAGGAGGTAGCCGCCCAGCGTACCTTCGTACACCGGAACGATCTTGCTCTCCGGACGCGGCTCGTTGAGCGCGCCCTGCGCCGTCCAGAGCGGGTTGTTGAGCGACGAGCGAAGGCTGCCCGTGAACTCGTTACCACCCGACTTGGTGACGGCCGAAACGACACCACCGGTGAACCGGCCGAATTCAGCCGAGATCGCGCCCGTCTGAACCGTCGTTTCCTGAATTGCGTCTTCGATGAAGAGGTTCTGCGGCTGACCGCGGAGAACTTCGTTCACGACCGCGCCGTCCACGGTGAACGTGCTGTCGTAGGCGAAGCCGCCCGAGATCGTCGTCGCACCACCCGGACCGTTCTGGTTGACGCCCGGCGCCAGGTTGACCGTGCCGATGAGCGTACGAGCAACCGGAAGGTTCTCGATGAGCTCCGCGTCAAAGTTCGTCTGGACTTCCTGCGTCTCCAGCGTGGCCGGAGCGCTCGCGGTGACAGTGATCGACTCCGTGACAGCCGACACTCTCAGGTCCGCGTCCACGCGAGCCGTACCCGAGAGGGTGACACGCGCGTTGCGCGTGACGGTCTGCAGACCCTGCAGCTCGACACGCACGGTGTAATCGCCCGGCGGCAGGCCGGGGATGTTGTAGTTGCCGTTCGCATCAGTCACCGCAGTGCGGCTGCCCTGTGCCTGCGGCGAGGTAACGGTGACCGTAGCGCCAGGCAGCGGCGCCCCGTCAGTCGTCACCGTGCCGGTCAGAGCGCCGGTTGTGGAGCTCTGTGCGAACACGCTGACACTTGCGAGCAGAAGCATCGCAAGGACTGCGAGAAAGCGAGAAAACTTCATCCAATCCTCCTTTGATTTTGGTGGCAAGCCACCGCGGGCGACCCACTGCATGATCACGCCCAAACCCCTCAATTCGGGCAAGTCGCTCGACGCGTGTGACTTATATCACGTACCCCGTTTTTGGCGGAAGGAGGTTTCTTCGGTTTCCCGAATCGCCGCACACGGATTGTTGAACCTCAGTCTCGCAAAGCCCGCGCGAGCGCCTCGTCGAGCCCGCTGACCTCGAACCGGAAGCCATCCGCGAGCGCGCGCCGCGGCAGCACGCGCTGTCCCGCAAGCAGCGCATCGTCGGCCATCTGGCCGAACGCGATCTTGAGCGCGAATGCAGGCGTCGGCAGAATCGCGGGACGCGACAAAGCACGGCCCAGCGCCCGCGCGAAATCGCGATTGCGCACCGGCTCGGGAGCCGTCACGTTGTACACGCCGCGCGCGCGATCATTGGTCATCGTCCAGTCGATGATCCGCAGCGCGTCTTCGCGCGCAACCCACGACATCCACTGCTCGCCGCTCCCGATCGGACCACCTGCGCCGAGCTTGAACGGCAGAATCATCTTCTGCAGCGCGCCGCCGCTGGCCGCGAGCACGATGCCGAATCGCAGCAGCACCACGCGTGCAAAAGGCTCCGCTTCCCGCGCCGCCGCTTCCCACTGCTCGGTGAGATCGGCGAGAAATCCAGCGCCGCGCGCGGACGTCTCATCGACCGTTTCTTCGCCGCGGTCGCCATAGATGCCGATCGCCGACGCATTCGCAAGCACGCGCGGTTTCGCGGGTGCACGGCGCAACGCCTCGACGATCGCGCGCGTCGCGTTCAGACGGCTCTCGAGCAGACGACGCTTACGCTGCTCGGTCCAGCGGCCGCCGGCGATGTTCTCGCCCGCGAGATTCACGATCGCGTCGGCGCTCGCAACTTCCTCCGACCACGCGCCCTGATTGCGGCCCTCCCATTCGACTGCGCGTCCGGTGCGCACATGCGCGCGGTTCCGCGTCAGCACCGCGACGTCGTTGCCGCGCGAGACCAGCCGCGCGACCAGTGGCTCTCCGATGAAACCGCTGCCGCCGGCGACGACGATCTTCATGCGGCGATCTTAGTGCAGAAAACACAAACGCCGCCGGTCTGCCCACCGGCGGCGTTTGTCTGCTTCAGGAGGAAAGTAGGAGGGATTGGGTCGTTCGTTCGTCTTGCCTTCACTGAGTCAGACGATCGCGCTGCGAAAAGGTTTCTTCACGAAATGCGCGAACGTGCGACGACACGCCGCGGATCGCTGACGTTGCCTTTTTGTAACCCGGCGAACGCGATCATCGCCGCGTTGTCGGTGCAGTAGCGCTTCTCCGGCAGCCGCACGATCACTCCCCGCTCATTGCCCCATGCGCTCATCCGCTCGCGAATCACTCCATTCGCCGCCACGCCCCCCGCCATCGCCACCTCGGTCGGCTTTTCGCCTTCGAGCTTCGCCCACACTGCATCGAGGCGATCGAACAGCTGCGCCGCGAGCGCGTCCTGAAAGGTTGCGCAGAAATCCGCCAGCGACTGCGCGTCGCCATCGACGCGGATCTCGTGCTCGCGCGCGAGCCGGATCGCACCCGCCTTGATCCCGCTGTACGAGAAATCGAGCGAGCTCTCTTTCGAGAACTGCGGCACCGGCAACGGAAAGCGTTTGCGATCGAGGTTGCCCGTGCGGCCGTGCTTTTCGATCTCCGGACCGCCGGGATACGGCAGTCCGATGAACTTCGCGACCTTGTCGAACGTCTCGCCGATCGCGTCATCGCGCGTGCGATTGATCTGCATCACGTCGCTGCCACGCACGTCGTAAATCGCAGAATGACCGCCGGAAATCACCAGCGACAGAAAGCGCGGCGGCAGCATCTGCGCACTTCCCTCCCGCTGGAGATACGGCGAGTAGATGTGTCCTTCGAGATGGTTCACCGGCACGATCGGCACGCCGAGCCCGTACGCGAGTCCCTGCGCACCGGCAACGCCCACGAGCAGCGCACCGATCAACCCGGGACCCGACGTCACCGCAATCGAGTCGACGTCGCTCCACTGCGCGTGACCATCTGCCAGCGCGCGCTCGACGAGCGGAAACAGATGCTGCAGATGCTCGCGCGACGCAATCTCCGGCACCACCCCGCCGAACGGCTGATGCCGCGCAATCTGCGACGCAATCAGATTGACCTTCACACTTCCGTCGCGTTCGAGAAGAGCGACGGAAGTTTCATCGCAACTGGTTTCGATTCCAAGAATCATCGTTCGTCCTGAACAGAGTTGACCTGTTCCCAGTTCCCTGTGGCCGGCAACGGGCAACAGGCAACGGGTCAACTCTTATAATGTCGCCCCCTTGCAATGAAAGAAGAACTCGCCAAACGCTACGAGCCGGCTGAATTCGAACAGCGGATCTACGCCTTCTGGGAAGAAGGCGGCTACTTCACCCCCGAGGCGGATCCGGAGCGGCCCAAATTCTCGATCGTCATTCCTCCGCCGAACGTCACCGGCCGCCTGCACATCGGCCACGCGCTGGTCAACACGCTGCAGGACATCGTCGTCCGCTGGAAGCGCATGTCGGGCTTCAACACGCTCTGGCTTCCCGGCACCGACCACGCCGGCATCGCCACCCAGCTCGTCGTCGAGCGCAAGCTCGCGGAAGAAGGCATCTCCCGCTTCGACATCGGCCGCGACGCGTTCGTCGAGCGCATCTGGCAATGGAAGAACCAGCACCGCAACGAGATCAAAGACCAGCTCACCCGCCTCGGCGCCTCCGCCGACTGGTCGCGCGAGCGCTTCACGCTCGATGAAGGCCTCTCCCGCGCCGTGCGCTATGTCTTCGTGAAGCTCTACGAGGATGGCCTCATCTACCGCGACCTGGCGATGGTGAACTGGTGTCCGCGCTGCCGCACGGCCATCTCCGACGTCGAGGTCGAATTCGACGAGCGCAACGACGCGAAGCTGTATCACATCGACTACGCGATCGAAGGCAGCGATCGCAAACTCACGGTTGCGACGACGCGCCCGGAAACGATGCTCGGCGACACAGGCGTCGCGGTGCATCCGGACGACGAACGTTACAAAGATCTGATCGGGAAGAACGCGATTCTGCCGATTGCGAATCGTCCCATTCCGATCGTCGGCGATCCGATTCTCGTCGATCCGACGTTCGGCACCGGCGTCGTCAAAGTCACGCCTTCGCATGACAAGAACGACTACGAGGCGGGCAAGCGCAACAACCTGCCGCAGATGCAGGTCATCTCCGAAACCGGCCAGGTGACCGCGGCCGCAGGTGCGGAATTCGAAGGTCTCGATCGCAAGGAAGCACGCACGAAAGTCGTCGAGCTGCTGCGCGAGCAGGGCGCGCTCGTCAAAGTCGAAACGCACGCGCACAACGTCGGCATCCATGAGAAGTGCCGCACCGACATCGAGCCGATGGTCTCGCGGCAGTGGTTCGTGAAGATCGAGCCGCTCGCGAAACCTGCCATCGAAGCGGTGCGCAACGGCACGATCACCATCACGCCGCAATCGTGGGAAGCGACGTACTTCAACTGGATGGAGAACATCCACGACTGGACGATCTCCCGCCAGCTCTGGTGGGGCCATCGCATCCCGGCGTTCCACTGCACGAACGGACACACCACCGTCTCGATGGAAGATCCGCCGGAGTGCCCGACCTGCGGCGCCGCGGTCACGCAGGAAACGGACGTTCTCGACACATGGTTCTCCTCCGGCCTCTGGCCGTTTTCGACCATGGGCTGGCCCGACGAGAACGCGGCCGACTTCAAAACGTTCTACCCGACCGACACGCTCATCACCGGCTTCGACATCCTCTTCTTCTGGGTGGCGCGCATGATCATGATGGGCCTGCGCTTCACCGGCAAAGCGCCCTTCCGCCAGGTCTTCCTCAATGGTCTCGTGCGCGACGAGCACGGGCAGAAGATGTCGAAGACGAAAGGCAACGTCATCGATCCGCTCGACGTGGTCGCCGAAACGGGCGCGGACGCATTGCGCTTCACGCTCGCCGTCTCCGCCTCCGGCCGCGACATCCCCCTCGGCAAGTCGCGCATTCAGGGCTACTCCGCGTTCGTCAACAAGATCTGGAACGCGGCGCGCTTCGCGATGATGCACATCGATACGGAACTCCGCGACGCCGCTCCGATCGATCGCGACAATCTGAAGACCGTCGAGCGCTGGATTCTCTCGCGCCTCAACGCGGTCACGCGCGAAGTCAACAAGCAGCTTTCGATCTTCCGCTTCGACGAAGCGGCAAGCGCGCTCTATCAGTTCTTCTGGCACGAGTTCTGTGACTGGTACATCGAGATGGCCAAGCCGGTCCTCCTCGGCCGCCACGGCTCGGAGGAAGATCGCGCGCTGGCGAAGCGCGTGCTGCTCGAGGTGCTCGATCGCTCGCTCCGCCTCCTCCATCCCTTCATGCCGTTCGTCACCGAAGAGATCTGGCTGAAGCTCGGCGGCGTCGAGCCGGCGATCATGGTCGCGCCGTATCCGGTCGCCGAAGAAGTGCTCGAAGATCCCGACGCAGAACGCCTCGCAAGCGCGGTCAAGGCGATCATTACGACCGTGCGCAACGTGCGCGCGGAACGCGGCTTCACTCCGAAAGATCGCTTCACGCTCTTCGTGCGCGGCAGCGACGACCGCGAGTCGAATTTCTTCCGCGAATACGCATACCTCCTCACCGAGCTCGCGCGCCTCGATGCTGTACGCACCGACGCCGAGCCGCCCGCAGGAACGCATCACGACGTGGTCGAAGGGTTCCACATCGCGATCGAGTTCCCGGAGAAGCAGGTCTCGCAGGAACAGCTCGATCGCGTGAAGCGCGAGATCGAGAAGACGGAGGGCGAGCTCGCATCAATCACCGCGAAGCTCGCAAACGAACAGTTCACGCGCAACGCACCGCCCAACATCGTCGACGGCGCCCGCGCACGCGAGGCCGAGCTGCGCGCACGCCTCGAGAAGCTGCAACAGAATCAATGATCGAGCTCAATACCCGCGAGATCGTTCCCCGGCTGCGCACGCTCGAGTCGCTCGCGGTGATCCCCCGCGTCGCCTCGACGAATCTCATCGCCCGCCGCATCGTGAGCGAGTGCATTGAGAACGAGCTGTCGCTGCCGCAGGCGATGATCATCGCGGGGGAGCAATTCGCGGGACGCGGCCGCAATGAACGGCAGTGGTCGTCCCCCGCGGGCAAGGGCATTTACGCGACGACGCTGATCAGCCGCCCGACACGCGAGCTGCCGCTCGTCCCCCTCGCCCTCGCGAATTTCGTGGCCACGTACCTGCGCGAGACGTTCGCGATCGACGCGCGCATCAAGTGGCCGAACGACGTGCTGGTCGGCGGCCGCAAGATCGCCGGCATCCTCATCGAGGCACGGGTGCAGGACGAGCGCGCATTCCTCATCGTCGGCACCGGAATCAACGTCGAGCCGGTGCAGGACGACACCCGCCCCAACGCCGTCGCCATCAGCGAGCTGACGGAGCGTTTCAGCGGGATCGAGGCCTCGACGCTCGCATTCATCGAGCACCTCGACGCCCGTCTCTCCCAACCGCTCGACCGCGAAACGGTTCTCGCCGAATGGCGCTCACTCGCAGTACACAAGAACGGCGACCGCATCCACTGCGTGCTGCACGACCGCACCATCGACGGCACCTGGGCCGGCATCGACGACGACGGCCGCGCTTTGATCCACGCCGACGGCCAGACGCTGCCCATCAGCGCAGCCGACATCGTACTGAGATGACCGGGGGCCTCCGGCGGGCCGGCGCGGCCGGCAGCGCTGGTTGGCCCAGCCCGTACGCACGCTGTACTCGATGGCCGCGGTCAGTGGGTACAGCGCGGCTAACGGC
>JALYOB010000423.1 GCA_030857085.1 Acidobacteriota bacterium
GCACGCCGGAAACAGGAGCAGCGCTACGAGCGCGAGAGCGACTGCAGAAAATCGAGCGTCACGCGAACGCCGGCCGCGGTCGCTCCGCGCGCCTCGCGAGGATTCTCGCTCTCCGCATACGCCGTTCCCGCAATATCCAGATGTGCCCAGGAAGGACAATCGACGAACTCCTTCAGAAATACTGCGCCCGCGATCGCGCCGCCCCAGCGGCCGCCTGAGTTCTTCATGTCGGCCCATTCGCTGCGGATCAGATCCTTGTACTCGTCCCAGGCAGGAAGTCTCCAGACGCGGTCACCGGTGCGCTCACCCGACTCAATCAACTTCCGGGCCAGCTCATCACTGTTCGAAAACAGTCCCGCCGCCTCGCTGCCGAGGGCGACGACGCAGGCGCCGGTGAGCGTGGCGAAGTCGAGGATGTGATCGGGCTCGAGCTGCGAGGCGTAATGCAGCGCATCGCCGAGGATCATGCGGCCTTCGGCGTCGGTATTCACGATCTCCACGGTCTTGCCGTTCATCATGGTGATGATGTCGCCCGGCTTGTAGGCGCTGCCGCTCGGGAGGTTTTCGGTGGCGGCGAAGATGCCGGTGAGCTGCACCGGAATCTCGAGCTTCGCCGCGGCTTCCATGATGCCGATGACCGCCGCGGCGCCGCACATGTCGAACTTCATCTCTTCCATCCGCTCGGCCGGTTTGATGGAGATGCCGCCTGAGTCGAAGGTGATGCCTTTGCCGACGAGCGCCACGTGCTGCTTCGCTTTGCGCGGCGTGTACTTCATGACGACGAAGCGGGGGTCTTCGGCCGAGCCGCGATTGACGGCGAGGAGGCCGCCCATCTTCATCCGCTCGATTTCGCGTTTGCCGTAGACGGTGCATTCTACGCCCACCTGCGCGCAGACTTCTTCGGCGCGCTCGGCGAGGCGCCGCGGCGTGATCAGGTTCGCCGGCGCATTCGCAAGATCGCGCACCGTCGTCACCGCCTCGGCGATCGCACGCGCGCGTGCGGTGAGGCGTTTGCCGTCGGCGTTCGGCGCGATGAGCGTCGCGCTGATCTTCACCGGCTTCGGCTCTTTTTTTACGGTGATGTACGTGTCGTACTTGTAATCGCTCTGCGCCAGCGCATCCGCCAATGCGAGCGTCGTTTCTTCCTCGCTCATGTTGGGGAGCGTGTAGGGGAAGAGGACGGCGATCTTCGCGTCGCGCTGCTTCTTTGCGATGCGCCCCGCCGCGGTGATGCCCGCACGTGCGCCGCGATGCGTGAGCGCGTCTCCTTTGCCGAGGCCGATCAGCGTGATTTTGCGAGGCTCGGTGGTGAGGATGGTGAGTTGCTCTTCCGTCCGGCCGCTGAATTTCGCGGCTTTGATGGCGTTGGCAACGGCGGTGGGAAGCGCGAGCTCGCGCGGGCTGTCTGCGAGAAGGACGAACAGATGATCGACCTTCGCCAGCTTCGCGTCTTTGCTGATGTCGACTTGCATGGCGCGCGATTGTATCTGCGCGCGCGGCTACAGTTCGAAAGGCTCGTCGGAGTCGGAGTTGGTTTCGCGCGGAGCGGGCAAGCCTTCTGTGATGCGCGAGAGGAACTGCAGGTACGCGGTCGAGTCGAGCCGATTCGCGCGCTCGGCGCGTTCCAGAGCGGCGACTTCTTCCGGCGTCGGCTCGGGGAAGTTCAGCCGGTCGACTTCAGAGTTCGAATGGCTCAT
The DNA here is from genome assembly GCA_030857085.1 of Acidobacteriota bacterium. Lineage (GTDB taxonomy): Bacteria > Acidobacteriota > Thermoanaerobaculia > Gp7-AA8 > Gp7-AA8 > QHVT01. The sequence continues at coordinate 1,698 of JALYOB010000423.1, forward strand.
CGGAATCCGAATTCGTTTCGCGGCGCGCCACGCCGTTCTCCGTCATCAGCGTCAGCCAGTCGAGATATTCGGTGGTCGGGAGCGGCCTGAGCTTCCGCGCCCGTGCAAGCGCTTCGATATCCGCGCTCGTCAGCGGCATGTCGCGCTCGAAATCAACGTCGCTGCTATCCGTTCCCATCTGCGGTGTACGAGCATACCTCGGCTCTCCAAAGCTGGCCGGACTCATGCACACTCGCGGAGCGATGCCGTACCGCATTCTCGTAGTCGACGATGAGACCGGAATCCGCGAAGCGATCCGCATGACCCTCGAGTACGAGGGCTACAAGATCGACGAAGCGCGTTCGGGGCAGGAAGGGCTCGATAAGGCAGGCCGCACGCCGTACGACGCGATTCTGCTCGACATCAAGATGCCGATCCTCGACGGCATCGAAGTGCTCGAGAACCTGCGCGAGCAGCGCATCAACACCCCGGTGGTCATGGTCTCCGGTCACGGCGACGTGCACACGGCCGTCGAGTGCACGAAGCGCGGCGCGTTCGACTTTCTCGAAAAGCCGCTCAATCGCGACAAGCTGCTGCTGACCGTCCGCAATGCGGTGCGCCAGCGCTCGCTCGAAGAAGAGAACACGGAGCTCAAAGAGAAAGCGGAGAAGGAGTATCAGCTCGTCGGCAATTCGCCGCTGATGGCCGATCTGAAAACGCAGATCGAACGTGCGGCGCCGACGAAGGCGACGGTGCTCATCACCGGCGAGTCGGGCACGGGCAAGGAGCTCGTCGCGCGCGAGATTCATCGCCGCTCGGCTCGTTCGAAGCAGCCCTTCATTCAGGTGAATTGCGCGGCCATTCCGAATGAGCTCATCGAGTCGGAGCTGTTCGGCCACAAGAAAGGTTCGTTCACCGGCGCGGTGCGCGATCAGATCGGCAAGTTCGTCGCCGCCGACGGCGGGACGATCTTCCTCGACGAGATCGGCGACATGTCCAACAGTGCGCAGGCGAAAGTGCTCCGCGTGCTGCAGGAAGGGGAAGTCGAGCCCGTCGGCGCTGCGGCAGTGGTGAAGGTCGACGTGCGCGTGATCGCGGCCACGAACAAGGATCTGGTCGAGGAAATCAAGAACGGACGCTTTCGCGAGGATCTCTACTATCGCCTCAACGTGATTCCCATTCGCACGCCCCCTCTGCGTGAGCGGCGTGACGACATTGCCGTGCTCGCGCAGCACTTTGCGAAGCTCTTCTCGGAAGAGCACAACTATCACCCGAAGAAATTCACTGGCGCGGCGGTGAAGGCGCTCAGCGACGCGCAATGGCGTGGCAATGTCCGCGAGCTGCGGAACATGATCGAGCGGCTGGTGATCATGGTCCCCGGCGACGCGATCGACGTGACCGATCTGCCGGCCGAGTTCTTCCGCACGCCGACCGACATCATCTCGTCGGCGATGCGCCTTTCCACGCTTCAGGAATTCAAGGACGAGGCGGAGAAGGCGTTCATCATCGCCAAGCTGCGCGAGTTCGGATGGAACGTTTCCAAGACGGCGGAGTCGATCGACACGCCGCGCTCGAATCTGTACAAGAAAATCGAGCAGTACAACATCAAACGTGAAGCGGGAGCAGGAGTCATTTCCGGCGATGGCGACGGGCAGTAACGGCGCACGTCCGATCGGCGTGTTCGATTCGGGCGTAGGCGGCCTGACTGTCTTCCGCGAAATCGCCCGCGCGCTCCCGCGCGAGCCGCTCATCTACCTCGGCGACTGTGCTCGCGTTCCGTACGGGACGAAGTCGCCTTCGACGATCGTCCGCTATTCGCTCGAAGCCGCGCAGCATCTGCTCGAACGCGATGTGAAGATGCTCGTCGTCGCCTGCAACACCGCAACTGCCGCCGCATTGCCTGCATTGCGCGAGCGTCTCTCGATTCCGGTGATCGGCGTGGTCGAACCAGGCGCACGTGCAGCGGTCGAGAAAACCTCCGGCGTGGTGGGCGTGATTGCAACGGAAGGAACGGTGCGTTCGAAGGCATATACGAACGCCATTCGCACGCTCGATCCTGACGTGGAAGTGATCGAATCGGCCGCGCCTCTTTTCGTGCCGCTCGCGGAAGAGGGTTGGGCGAACACGCACGTCGCCCGCGAGGTCGCGGAGATTTACCTCGAGCCTCTCATCGACGCCGGCATCGACACCCTCGTCCTCGGATGCACGCACTATCCGATCCTGCGCGGCACGATCGAGCAGGTGGTCGGCGGCGCCGTCCAGATCGTCGACAGCGCGGAGACCACTGCGGACACCGTGCGCAAAGCGCTAGGCGAACACGCCTCCGACGCACTCTCCAACCCGCCGCATCAGTTCCTCGTGACCGATGCCGAGGAGCGCTTCCGCAGGATTGCGGGAGAGTTTCTCGAACAGGAGATTGGGCACCTGGAACTGGTGTCGTTGGGCTGAGGCGCGGCTGCGCCGCGCGGCGTTGGGCGTTGGGCGTTTGGGGTGCACTGGGACTTTGGGCAACAGTTCTCGCGAGAGCCATGTTTTGTTGCCCTTCTCCCCTCGACGAGGGGAGAAGGTGCCGAAGGCGGATGAGGGGTTCGTGTTGCAGCGACGAACCTGACCTCAGGCAAAACACGCCAAACGCCTAACTCCTAACGAGCGTTGGACGTTGGGCTTTTGGGGTGCGTCGCCACGGCCCCTCACCCGGCCCTTCGGGCCACCCTCTCCCCGCAAAAGCGGCGCGAGGGGCAACAGTTCTCGCTTTGTTGCCCTTCTCCCCTCGACGAGGGGAGA
>JALYOB010000069.1 GCA_030857085.1 Acidobacteriota bacterium
GACATGGCCCTGGCAACTCGCCACGCGCCACTCGCTACGCGCGAAGCGCTAACTCAGCGCCACCGTCCCATCCGCATCCGGCACCGAGCCGCCCACCTGTTTCTTTTCGAACGTCTCGAGCTGGCGGGTGCGCTTGTCGTAGTTGTGGAGGACCTTCTTCACGTACTGGCGCGTCTCGCGGAACGGGGGGACTCCGCCGTGGCGCTGGACGTTGCCTTCGCCGCCGTTGTACGCGGCGATGATTTTCTTGAGATCGCCGTCGAAGCGCTGGTTGAGGTACTTGATGTACTTCACGCCGGCGTCGACGTTCTGTTCCGGATCGTAGAGATTGCGGGCGCCCATCCAGCGGCCGGTGCGCGGCATGAGCTGCATGAGCCCTTTCGCGCCGACGTGCGATTTCGCGTTCGCGCGGAACCTCGACTCCTGCTCGATCACCGCGGCGACGAGGGCCGGGTCGACGTCGTACTTTTTCGACTTCTCGTAAATGAGGTCGCCGTACGGCATCGAGGTCGAGAAGAACTCTTCGCGGATCGTGTCGTTGATGCGCTTCATCTCCGCGAGGAAGACCTCGCCCGTGGTGTGGCGCTTCGGTGCGGGCGTGCCTTCCAGCTCGTCGGCGGCGATCCACTTGCCGTCGAAGAGGGCGAGCTCGCGCGAGACGTAGCGGTCCGGCAGGACCTGCGCGAGCTTGAAGACGGTGTTGCCGGTGAAGTTGCCCTGCAGGTTCGCCACGACTTTCTCGTGACCTTCGCGAACGCGCACGACGCGCACGGCGTCGAGATCCTTCTGGACGAGGAACTGAACGTTGTCCAGCGTCTCGGCGATGCCGCCGATGGAGAGTGCGGTACCGAGCAGCAGCGCGGCGGCGCCGCGTCCGCCGAGGACACGGACGAGGCGATGACGTTCACCCGACTTCCATGCGCGGGCCAAACGAATCGAGAGCGAATCCTTCAAGGGCTGTTTCTTCATTCACCTTCCTTGGGAGAATCTTATTTCGATTCAAATAATTGGCTCAACTGCAGACGGGATGGAAAACGCCAGGCAGGTGGGGCTTATTGCGCCCGAAAGCGAGCGCAACGGCTAAGTCTCGGTAGTAGTGTTACTTACTCGCTGAAAACTTCTGCCGAGAAGCGCTCGATCCGGCAGAGACCGTCGCGCCAGGAGTCAGGAGGAAGGCCTGCTTTGACGCAGGTCTGGCGGAGGAAAGTGTCGCGATCCCAGCCGTATTCGGCCGCAACCTGAGGGAGGAGCAGGCCGGCCCGGCTGCCGCGCGTGACGATGAGGCCGTCGCGTCCGACTTCGATCTCCTCCACGTTCGCGACCGGCACGATCGGGCTCATCACCGAGATCTCGATATCGAGCTTCGAGAGCTCGTCTTTCCGCAGCGGATAGAAGCGCGGATCGCGAAAGGCGGCGTTGACGGCGCTCGAGGAAACGGCTTCGCAGAGCGGCGCGATGGCGCGAATGGAGCCGATGCAGCCACGCAGTTCGCCGTCTTTCGTATGGAGGGAAACGAAGGCGCCGCTGGGGCGCTGCAGGTCCGGGTCGCCGCTCACGTCGACGTGCGGTTTGCGCCCGTCGAGGGCTGCCTCAATCGACTGTCGTGCGATCCGGAGGAGCTGGCTGCGCTGCTGGGGACTGAGCATGGGGCCGGCGGATGAGCATGAGGTTGCGGACGTAGACGATGAGCCCCGCGCTCTGCCCGATGATGAACACCGGGTCCCGGCGGTGAATTGCGTAGACGGTGGTGACGAGCCCGCCCGAAATCGAGAGGTACCAGAAGGTGACCGGGATGTAGCTCTCCTTCTTCCGCTCCGAAGCGAGCCACTGCACGATGAATCGCGAGCCGAAGAGGATCTGGCCGAGGAGGCCGAAGATGAGCCAGAGGTCCCATCTCATGAGCGTTGCACTCCGTGCAACGCGTTGTCCGTTCTCCGTTGCCCGTTCAGGGTGAGGTCTCGCGACGCGGCACCTTCAACCGACAACCGACAACGGACAACCGCGCAACGCGCGGCCATCACGCCCGCTCCTCCCGCACCCGATAATTCAACATCCTCTTCCCCATCCAGCGGACGGCGAAGCAGTCGGCGAGGCCGCGGAAGGCGCGGTTCATGGCTCCGTACTTGGAGATTCCGAACTGGCGGGGGCGATGGTTCACCGGCATCTCCACCACTTTGTAGCCGGCGTAGCGGACGAGGGTCGGGAGGAAGCGGTGCATGCCGGTGAAGAGGCGGACGCGTTCGACGGCCTCTTTCTTCACCAGCTTGAGCGAGCAGCCGGTGTCGGTGATCTGGTCGCCGGTGATCCAGTTGCGCACGCCGTTGCCGATGCGCGACTGCATCTTGCGGCTCCAGGTGTCCTGCCGATTCACGCGCACGCCGATCACCATGTCGGACTGCGTCTGTTCGAGCTTGGCGATCATGGCCGGAATGTCGGCGGGATCGTTCTGCAGATCGGCGTCGAGCGAGACCACCAGCCGTCCCTGCGCAGCGCGCCACGCGGCATCGAGTGCCGCGGTCTGGCCGCTGTTTTTCTCGAACGTGAGCACGCGCAGGGTTGGATATTGCTCGCGCGCATTGCGCAGCACTTCGACGCTGCGATCGGTCGAGCCGTCGTCGACCGCCACGATCTCGTACGACCAGCCGCGACCCTCCACCGCCGCCGCGATTTCGCGGAGGAGGATGGGGATGTTTTCTTCCTCGTTGTAGACGGGAAAAACGACGGACAGATCGGGCTGCTGCTGCATCAACGCGGCAGTGTAACCGAGAAGACTCGCTCGAAATTTGCGGTGGTCTTCTCCGCCACCGTCTCCAGCGGAAGGCCCCACAGCGACGCGAGCAGCTCGGCCACTTTCACCACATACGCGGGCTCGTTGTCGCGTCCGCGATACGGCACCGGCGCGAGATATGGCGTGTCGGTCTCGATCAGCACGCGATCGGGATCGAGTCCGCGCGCGGCCTCACGCAACGTCTCCGCGCTCTTGAACGTGACGATGCCTGAGAAGGAGATGTAGTAGCCGTACTCGACGAACCTGCGTGCGACGTCGAGGTTCTCCGTGTACGAATGAAGAATCCCCCGCGCCCCCGCACGGCCTAACACCTCGACCATGTCCTCCGTCGAGTTGCGGTTGTGAACGATGATCGGCTTGTCGAGCTCTTTCGCCAGCGCGAGATGCCGCTCGAACACCGCGATCTGCGTTTCGCGCGTCGAATGCATGTAGTGGTAATCGAGTCCGCATTCACCGATCGCGACGACGCGCGGCTCGCGCGCGAGACGTGCGATCTCCGCGAACGCGGCATCGTCGCAATCCTTCGCGTCGTGCGGATGAAAGCCGACCGCGGCCCAGACATCGTCATGCTGCTGCGCGATCGCCACCGCCTGCGGCGCGTCTTCCAGCTTCGTCGCGGGAACGACAAACCCGCGAACACCAATGGCCCGCGCGGCGGCGAGATTCGCCTCCGCGTTGGACATGGTGAGGTGGCAATGGGAGTCGGTGAAGATCATGTGCGCTCGACGAGCAGCGAGAGCCCCATGCCGCCGCTGATGCAGAGCGTCGCCAGGCCGTAGCGTTTCTCGCGCGTCTGCAGCGCGTGCAGAAGTGTGGTGGTGATGCGAGCACCGGTGGCGCCGATCGGGTGGCCCAGCGAGATCGCGCCGCCGTGGACGTTGAGCTTTGCGGGATCGAGGTGAAGTTCGCGATCGCACGCGATGACCTGCGCCGCGAACGCTTCGTTCAATTCGATGAGATCGATCTGGTCGAGCGACATGCCCGTTTCGGCGAGCAGTTTTTTCGTCGACGGAACGGGGCCGATGCCCATGATGCGCGGATCGACGCCCGCCTGCGCGTAGCCGACGATGCGCGCCATCGGTTTGAGGTTGTGCTGCGCGACCGCCGCCGCGCTCGCGACGAGCAGGCTCGCCGCGCCATCGGTTATGCCCGATGAATTGCCCGCGTGCACGGTGCCTTGCTTCCGGAACACCGGCTGCAGTTTGGCCATGCTGTCGAGATTCGCGTCGAAGCGGGGGTGTTCGTCTTTGTCGATCACCACCTCGCCTTTGCGGCCGGCAACGCGCACCGGCACGATCTCGTCAGCGAAGCGATTCTCGTCGTACGCGCGCCCTGCTTTTGTCTGCGAGTCGACGGCGAAGCGATCCTGCTCTTCGCGCGAGATCTCGTAGCGATCGGCGAGCGTCTCCGCGGTCGAGCCCATCATCTCGTCGGCGAGCGGGCACATGAAGCCGTCGCGCACCATGCCGTCGATCACTTCATCGTTGCCCATCCGGTACCCCCACCGCGCGCGCGGCAGGAGGTACGGCGTGTTCGACATCGACTCGGTGCCGCCGGCGAGAATCACCTGCGCGTGCTCGAGGCGGATCTGATCGGCGGCGTTCATGATCGCGCGCAGGCCGGAGCCGCACGCCTGATTGACCGTGTACGCCGGCACTTCGTGGCGCAGATCGGATTTGATCGCCACCTGACGCGCGGCGTTCGGTCCGACGCCGGCCTGACGGGCGTTGCCGAAGATGACTTCATCGATCGCATTCGGATCGATGCCGCTGCGCTGAATGGTGGCTCTGGCGGCTTCGGTGCCGAGCTGCGGTGCGGTGAGCGAGGCGAGGCCGCCGCCGAATTTTCCGATCGGCGTGCGGACGGCGGCGACGAGATAGATTTCTTCCTTGAGCAGTGTCATTGCGTTGAATCAGGCCACGCGGCCTTCGAGCAGTTTCACGACCATTTCTGTGTAGGTATCGACGGCGGCGAGAAGGTCGCGCTTCGCGATCTTCTCGTCTTTGCCGTGCGCATCGAGAATCGACCCCGGTCCGAACAACAGCGGCTTGCCGAGGCGGGTGAGCCAGGGGACGTCGGTATTGAACGAGACGACTTCCGACTTCTCCCCTTCCGGAACAAGCATGAACTGCGGCGGATTGCCGCGCGAGCTGGTGATGCGGCCGCGATACGTTTCGAGGAGAGCGGCAAGCCGCTCCTGCACATCCTCCGGCGTCGTCACCAGCCGGAAGATCATTTCGCATTCCGCTTCGGCGGCAATGATGTTCGGGCGCTCGCCGCCGCGCACGACGCCGACGTTCACGGTCGTCTTCCCGAGCACTTCATGACTGCCCCAGTCGTGCGCGTTGATCGCGGCGATGGCGGCGACCATACGATTGATGGCGGAGTCGCCGAGGTGCGGATAGGCGGAGTGCGCGGCAACGCCTTCGAAGCGAACCGTGCATGTGAACGCCCCTTTCGACGCACGAGCGAAGACCGACTCCGTCGGCTCGCCGACCACCACGAACTCGCTGCCGAGATCGGCGAACGCTTCATTGGCCTGCTTCGCGCCGATCGAGTCGGTTTCCTCGCCGACGACGAAGAGGTACGCGAACTCGTCGACGCCCCGTTCGCGCAACCGCTCACCGGCCGCGATCATCGCCGCGATGATGCCTTTGGTATCGCACGCACCGCGCCCGTAAATGAACTCGTCGTCCTCGCGCGAGGCGAACCACGGCGGAACCGTATCGATGTGCGAGTTCATCACGACGCGAGGACGCCCGCCTGCACGCGCAAGAAGATTGAAGCGCGCCGGCGTGACGTCGTGTCGTTGCGTGGTGTAGCCGAGGGCGGTGAGCTCCCGCTCGAGCAGCTCGGCCACCGCGCGCTCGCTTTCGGTCGGCGAGGGAACGTCGATGAGTTGTCGCGCGAAGGCGATCGGGGAGAGGGGCATGAGGGGGCGGATTGTAATGGGTTGTCGGTTCTCGGTTCTCGGTTCTCGGTTGTCGGTTCTCGGTTGTCCGTTGTCCGTTGTCCGTTGAAGGCAAAGCGCCTCACCCTGAACGGATAACGGAGAACGGACAACCATCCCGCTAAAAAACGAAAACGGCGGGCCGAAGCCCGCCGTTGCCACTACCCGCGAACCTCTCTCAGTTCGCATTCAGGATGATGTACTTGAACGGCTTGTTCGGGCTGCCGGAGGCGACGAAGGAGCCCGTGCGCTGGGAGGCGACGCCGAGGGCGTTGCCGTTCGAGACTTCGGTGTAGATCAGGATGATGACGCTGCTCGAGGTGATCGACGCGTCGTAGATCGTGATCTCTCCCGGGGGCGGGAAGGTGCGGTTGCCGGTGACCATCGTGATCCCTGCAACACCCTTCGCTCCCTGCGGTCCGGCCGGCCCCTGCGGGCCCTGCGGTCCCATCGGTCCCTGCGCGCCGGTCTCGCCGCGGTCACCCTTGTCGCCTTTGGCGCCCTGCGCACCTGCTTCGCCGCGATCGCCCTTGTCGCCCTTGGCGCCCTGCGCACCTGCTTCGCCTTTGTCGCCTTTGGCGCCCTGCGCACCCGCTTCGCCGCGGTCGCCCTTGTCGCCCTTCAGACCCTGCGCGCCAGCTTCACCGCGGTCGCCTTTTTCGCCCTTGTCGCCCTTTTCGCCGCGGAGACCCTGCGCGCCCTGCTCACCTTTCTCACCGCGGAGGCCCTGCGCGCCGGCTTCGCCGCGATCGCCGCGTTCGCCCTGCGCACCCGCTTCACCGCGATCGCCTTTGTCGCCCTTTTCACCTTTCTCACCGCGCTCGCCCTGCGCGCCCTGGATGCCCTGCGCGCCGGCTTCACCGCGATCACCTTTTTCGCCCTGCGCACCCTGCATCCCCTGCGCGCCGGCTTCGCCCTTCTCGCCCTTTTCGCCCTTCTCTCCCTTTTCGCCCTTCTCGCCGTAACCGCCGCCGGCGAGCTGCTCGTCGCGGGTGAAGTAGCCGATGATGTCGACCGTCATTTCGGTCGGGTAGTCGGCGGCGCTGAGGACGAACGCGCCGTCATGCAGGCGCACGGTGGCTTCCTGCAGCGTGTCGTCGCCTTTTCTGTAGATGAGGACCGGCGCGCTCGGGCGCTTCGAGGTCGGCGCGAGATAGAGGCTGCCGTCGCCGACCGGCTGGTACGACTGCAGGCGAACCGCAACGGCCAGCGCGTTGTCCGGCACACGCTCGGAGCAGGGGTTCGTGAATGTCCCTTCGACCAGAAGGCCGGTGGCGCGATAGGTGCGGCTCTCGTTGACCTGCAGCGCATCGCCGCCCCAGCGCACCGGATAGGTGTCGGCGTCGAGCGTGCTGACGAAGCGGCACGGAACGATTTCCTGGAAGACGGTCGGCTCGCTCGCCGCATCGACAGACGCGATCGCGAAAGCAGCCGATGATTCCTCCGGCAGAAGATTCGTCCGGACCTGCATGCCGAGGACCGTGTAGGGGTTGTGCGTTTTGAGGTCGCGGCTGTTGGCCGTGGCGGCGTCCGACGCGAAGGCAGTTGCTGCAACCGTGGCGGTCAGGGCGACCGCGGCGGTCAGGTTGAAGAATCGGTTGATCGTCGTCGTGATGCTGTTGCTCGGGGTGTTGATCGTGTTGTTGTTCATGGCTCCCTCCTGTGCGAGCCAATTTGCGCTCAGAGGGAGTTTCGAGACAGGACGGATGGCCGGAGCGAACGTTACACGTGAGTACCAGCGCGTGTGACGTACGTCACAAACGCCGCTGCGCCTGCCTCAGAGGAGGATCAGATCCTCGAGATCCGACTTCTTGTGCAGCGTCATCGAAGAGCGACGCACGGTCAGGATCTTCTTGTCACGGAACGACTTGAGGAGACGCGTCACGGTCTCGCGCGAGGTGCCGATCATCTGCGAGATGTCCTCGTGCGTCATCGCCACCGGGAAGCGCATGCCGCTCTCGGACGGGCGTCCGGTGTCTTCGCACCACGCGAGAAGCAGCTGTGCGAGCCGCTCGGCCGCGGAGTTGGCGAGTCCGAGCTGGCGAATCTGATTCGCGTCCGACTCGCATTCCTCGATGAGCTGACGGGCGATGTTGAACTGCACGTCGCGATGCCCCGCCACGAAGCGGGTGAAGTCATCGCGTTTGACGAACTTGAGCTGCGAGGGGGTGATCGTTTCCGCGGTCGCCTTGTACGCGTTGCCCGAGAGCACGCTCGAGAGACCGAGCGTCTCGCCCGGCTGCACCATCCGCTTGATGAGCGTCTTGCCGCTGCCGGAGGAAATCGTGAGCTTCGCCGAGCCGGAGCAGAGAATGAAGAGGCCTGTCGGCGCTTCACCTTCCGCGTAGAGCACCGCGCCGTCGGGATAGACGTTGGTGAACGTGATCGCGTCGAAGGCCGCGAGCGTTTCGGGATCGAACTGACAGAAAAAGTTGTCCGTCCGCCATTTACAGGCGTCGCAGTGGTTGCACACTTCGATTCCGTAGCGACTCATAAGTTGTTTCCCGAAGTGCGGATCTTAACCCTGAACGGGCCGATTTGCCAAGCGATCCCGGCGCAGGACAACTCGTCCGCAATAGTGGGCAAACTACAGAACCGAAATACCTTACGCCTCGCAACCCGTTTTGCCGGACGTGCACAACATTCTCCTCGGTCTGATTTTATTGATGGCAACGGCCGCTCGCGGCGCGGTTGCGTTCGTCTCGCCGCTCGCCGGTGCGCAGGCGATCGGACCGATGACGCTCGAGGTCCGGACCGATGTCGCCAAGCCCGATCGGGTGGAGTTTTACGTGGACGGCGTGCTCGCCGGCGTCGCACGTCAGGCGCCGTACCGGATCGCGTTCGACTTCGGCACCTCGCTCGCCGCGCGGACCATCACCGCCAAAGTCTGGAGCGGAGGATTCCGTACGTCGGAGACCGCGAGCGTCACCACCGCCCCGGTCAGCGCGAGCGCGAGCCTCGACGTCGATCTGGTCGAAGTGCCCTTGCGCGTCCGCTCCTCGCGCACGCTCTCCGCATCCGATCTGCGCGTGCGCGAAAACGGCGTCGAACAAAAAGTGCGCGATGTGAAAGTGGAGCGGCCGGCCGCGCACTTTGCGTTCATCGTCGATCGTTCGCTGTCGATGAACAACGGCAAACTCGAGGCGGCGTTGCGAGCGGTGCAGAACGAGCTCGCGCAACTGCGCGCGGGTGACACCGCGTCGCTCGTGCTCTTCAATCACAATGTGGCCAGGCCGCGCCCGATCCAGCGCGGCGAGGTTCTCTCCTCGAACGATCTCGCCCCCTCGGGCGGCACTTCGCTGCGCGACGCAGTGGCGTCGGTCGCTTCGAAAGAGCGGACGTACGCGATCGTCATCACCGACGGCGGCGATCGCAACAGCGAGCTTTCCGACGAAGCGGCGCTACGCAGGATCAGCACCGCGCGCACGATCGTGAACGCGATCGTGCTGGGCGAATCGCACGCGCGCTTCCTCGATCGCGCGGCGACGAACACCGGCGGCAGCGTGGTCAGCGCGTCGCGCGATTCGGTCGGCAGCGCACTCGCGCGTCTGCTCAATGACATCAACAGCCGTTACCTGCTCGTCTATCAGAGCAACACCACGAAGCGCGGCTGGCGCACGGTCGACGTGAGCGCGAAGAAGCCAGGCGTCGATATCGTCAGCGCGCGCAAGGGGTATTTCGCCGAATGAAACGCCTCGCTCTGATTTTCGCGTTCGCATTGCCGCTGCTGGCGCAGAGCCGCATCGCCAGCGATTTCGAAATCGCGCAGATGGAAAAGCAGCTCGCCTCCACGCGCGATTTTCAGTCGCAACTCTCCGGACGCCTCAACCTCGGCGACCTGCGCGCCTCGCGCAACGAGCTCTCGCTCGCACGCGCCGAGTACGCGAAAGCGCTGGAGGTTGCGGAACGCGAGCGCGTCGACGCGCGGCGCGGGTCGAGCTTGACCCGCTATGCGAATGCCACGTCGTACGCGGCGCTGGCGCAGGCGAAACTCGGCCGCGATGCGAACGCATTCGCGCTGCTCGAAGAGGCGCAGCGTTACGTGAGCGACGATGCGGAAGCGTGGAATCTCTACGCGTCGGCCATGCGCACGCTCGGACGTCCGCGCAAGGCAATCAGCGCCGCACGCAACGCCGCGGCGATTGCGCAGACGAAAGAGAACAAGCTCGATGTGGCGATCTATCAGCACGCGCTCGCGACCGCGCTCATCGAGGCGGGCGAAGAGCGTGAAGCGGAATCGCTGCTCGTGAACATCACCGAGACGCTGCGCTCGCGCGAATTCGCGTCGCTGCAGCGCGACGTCGCGCGACAGGAGTCGTTCGAGGTGTACAGCTCCGCGCGCGGCAATGTGGCCGCGTACGTCGCGCTGCTCAATCGCGCGCAGCTGCGGCTCGCGGCGCTGTACGAAAAACGCCGCGAAACGGATCGCGCACGCACGCAATACGAGCGCGTGCTCGAAGGACGCACGGACGATGCCGTGGCTCTGGCGGCGCTGGCGCGGCTCGCGAAATCGGATGCAGAACGGGAGCGCCGTTACGCCGAGGCATTCGAAGCGAATCCCTTCTCGCTGACGCTCGTCCGCGAGTACCAGCAGTACCTCCGCGCGCATCAGCCGAGCGTCGCCGAGAACACGACCGGCGCGCAGGTGCGCCGCGCGCTCGTGCAGCTCGCGCGCGGCGAATCGCGTGCGGCGCGCACATCGCTCGACGCACTGCTGGCCAGGTTCCCCGCGAACGAAACGCTGCGCAAATTACGCGCGGAAGCGGAGAGCGTGAACACGATCGCGCTGCCATCCGCCACGCCGACCGCGAGCGAGTTGCAGGCACTGCTGCAGAACTTCGAAGGCCTGACGCCCGAGCAGCGCAGCGCACTCGACGCCGCGACTTACACGAGCGTCGTGCAGTTCGCGGGCGATGTGTTCGAGTCCGGCACGATGGAAGGACTGCCGTTCCGCTTCTCGTCCGCCGTGCAGTTCTCGGGAACGTTCGACATCACCCGCCCGCTGCGCCTGACGTATCGCATTCTCGGTGTGACGCAAAGCGGCGAGAGGGACGCGCTGTTGCTCGAGCCCGTCCGGCTGGAGGTCGTTCGATGATTCGGCGCAGCCCCTCACCCGGCGCTCCGCGCCACCCTCTCCCCGCAAGCGGGGCGAGGGGCAACACGCGTCGCCCTTCTCCCCGCATGCGGGGAGAAGGTGGCCGGAGGCCGGATGAGGGGCGGCGCATTCTCGCGATCGCGCTGCTCTGCCTCGTCACGTTCCCCATGCGCGCCCAACTCCTCACCTCCACCTCCCGCGGCGTGGTCGTCGCGGCGAATCATCAGCTGCGTCTGCAAAAAGGCTGGACGGCCGATGGCGTCGCGCATCCGACGGCGCTCGTCGCGTCGGAAGATCGCGTGGCCGTGCTCGACGCGATTGCGAACGAAGCGGTGGTGGCCGAGCTCGCAACCGGCCGCACCACGCTCCTGAAAACGGCCGAGACTCCGATTGCCGCCGCGTTTCTCGGGCGCGAGCTTTACGTCCTCGCCCGCGATGCGCGACTCCTGCAGCATGGAACGACGCAGATCCAGCTCTCCGCCGATCCGGCTTTCCTGCGCACGGCGAACAATCGCCTGTACGTCTACTCCCGCACCGGCGGCGCGATCGACGAGATCGACGGCGACCGCGTCGCGCGCACGCTGCGCGTGCCGCCGTTCGCGTCCGACTTCGAGATCAGCGGCAATACCGCCTATCTCGTCTATCCGCGCGACGCGCGCATTCGCACGTTCGACCTCGCGCAGATGAAAGCCTCAGGCGAGCTCGCCGTCGGCGCGGTTCCGGTCGACCTCGCCTTCGCCGGCGGCGGCACCGCGCTCACCGCACGCATCCTCGCCGTCGCCGATCCTTCGGCGAAACGCGTCTGGCTGACCGAGGGGACGCAGTCGACCGCGGAGGCGGTCGCGCGCGGGTTTCTGCGCGGGCTGCTCGGACTCGGCTTGTTCGGCAGCGGCGACTCGCAATTTCCGACCGGCATCGATCGGGTCGACGTGCGGGGAAAGAACTGGATTGCCTACGACTCCTCCACCGGCACGCTCTACCGATTCACCCGCAGGAAGAGCTCGGTGGTAGCGAAAGGCCTCGCGCCGGGGGCCTACACGCTCACGCGGGACGGCGTGGCATGGTGGACCGGTACGTCCGTTGCAGAAACGCCGTTCCAATGAGTGAACGCAAGCCATGTATGAAGTGCGCGCGCGCGATCGATGAATGGGCGCGCATCTGCCCATTCTGCAACTGGGATCAGACCGCACCCGCATCCGCTCTCGAAAATCTCCCCCCTTCGCCGGCCGTGCAG
>JALYOB010000424.1 GCA_030857085.1 Acidobacteriota bacterium
GCCCTGGCCACGCGCCACGCGCTACTAGCCCTCATGCTTATACGTCCCCTTCGTCTTCCCCTCGCTGCTCAGCACCTGCACGCGATCTTTGGCTACGTCGAAGACGATCTGCTGGCCCGACACGTTGCCTTTGGGGTCGCTGATCGTGGCGGGGTTGCCGAAGACGTAGATCATCTTCTTTTCAACTTCGTATACGGCGCGGTCGCCGGTGCCTTTGCGGCCGGTGGCGCTTTCGGCCATCTGCACGCCGGTCTCTGCTTCCATCTTCTGAACCTTGCGGCTTTCGTCGAGGAAGAGGGTTGCTTTGTCGGCTTTGAGGTTGCGCGTTTCGTCGACGATGTTCACTTTGCCGGTGAGCTCGACCCGCCGTTCGGCGCGTCGTGCGACCAACTGTTCTGACGTGGTCTGCATCGGCGTCCGCCGCGCCTCTGCGGTGGTGTTGTAGAGCAGCGTGCGCACACCGCCGCGGGCGGTGATGCTGTCGCCGGCGCCGAGGACCTGCATTTCCTGGGCGAGGAGCGTGTTGTTGTCCTGCCACGCTTTCACGTTGCCGGTGAACTGCGCGATCTTCTGCGCCTGACGCATGATCAGATCGTCGGCATTGACGAACACCGGCTTGTTCGCCGGAAAGAGGTTCGTGCCGTCGGCTGACGCGCCGCCCGCTTTTCCTTTGCCGACGAGTTGCGCGATGACCGAGCCGCTCGCGTGCGCCGTCTGCGCGCGGGGCGAGAACTCGATCTGCTTCGCTTTCAGAATCTGTCCGTCCGCGACGACTGTGGCCTGCCAGCCGGTGTCGGTGGTGAGGATCAGGCGATCGCCGGTGATGTCGTAATTCGCGCGGAATGCGGACGCGCGATTCTTTGCGTCGGCGTAGCGCACGCCTCCTTCGAGGTACGCGGTGCGCGCGCGACGGGTGGCGGCGTCAAACCAGACCGTGACGCGGTCGGCGTTGACCTGCCGCGTGTCCTGCGGCGCGATCTCCTTCATCACCACTTCCGCATCCGCGCGCACTTCGCTCACGATCTTGTTGGCGAGCGCGATGCGGAAGTTGCGGGCGACGATGTCGCGCATCGGCGGTCCGCTCAGCACTGCATGGGAGAGGTTCCCCTGGCTCAGCGCATTGATCGCGTTGATCTGGCCATCCGGTCCAACCTCGGTGTTGAACGCGTCACAGGTGATTTCTTTGCGCCCGCCCATGTCGTCGCCCGGCGCGGTGTTCGCGGCGGTGACGATGACGGTGTTGCCGTGGCCTTCGAAGCCGACGAGCTGTTTGCGATCGGGGGTGAAGCGCGCCACCATCACGTCCGCGCGAAGGTTGTCGGCGCCACGGGTCATGTCGACGTGCTGGTTGAACTCGACGACGTTCTCGCGCCGGCGGAAGATGCTCTCGGCGCCTTTGATGTTCATCGGCTGCTCGGCCGGAGTGGCAGCGGCCATGGTCGCGTCGACGTTCTTGTGCAGCCGCAGCGTTTCGCCCGCGACGTCGAGCTCGAGCGCGCCCGCCTGCCCGTTCCATCGATCGACTTTGAAATTCACGGCGACGTCGTTGGTGAGCCGCACGCCGTCGTAGCGGATCTCGTCGGTGCGGATCTCGACGTTGTCGGTCGAGGTGACGCGCACGCCGCCTTTCGCTTCCGCTTCTTTCGTCTTTCCGTTGAACTGTGCCTGCGGACACGAGAGAACGTACGTGAGTCCGTTCTGCCGATGGATGGTCAGAGTGACGCCTTCGAGCGTCGACCAGCCGGACTCGAATCCGACGACGCGCGACGCCGAGATTTCAGACACGACGCGTCCGCCGATCGTCTGCACATCTCGAAACGCGCGTCCTTCGACCCGCGGTGTGTCGTCGGGGCGCTGCGTCGAGGTCACCGCGTCACCCGGGGTGCGCGGCTTGTGCATGCTCTTGCTGCTCCAGTTCGCGACGAGGTACGCGACGAAAGCAACGAATGCGATCGGCAGCGCGATGCGGAGGACGCGAATGGTGCGCTGCATGTTCGAGCGACGTAACACCCGCCGGAAGCAATTCGTTCCGGGGCAACGTTAGACTTTGCTGATGCGACTCGCCGCCACGATTGGTGCCGCCCTCCTCCTGTTCGCGAGCAGTGCCAGCCGGCACGACAAGCCGGAGATGCAGGAGCTGCTCGCCTCGATCAAGGGGAAGGAAAAGCGCCCCGCCGGCGAGGTCTTCAAGAATGTGAAGGTGCTCAAGGACGTGCCCGCCGGCCGCTTCGTCGAGATGATGGAGAACTTCAATCACGCCCTGGGCACGACCTGCGAGACCTGTCACGTCGAGGGGCGGTGGGAGGCGGATGAGATCCGCCAGAAAAACGCCGCCCGCGAGATGCTCGCCCTCGTCCGCCAGATCAACGACTCCCTCGGCAACATGGAAAACGTGGAGACGGATGCAAGCGTGAACTGCATGACCTGCCACCGCGGAAAGGTGAAGCCGTAGTTTGGAGTGCGGCGACGCGAGTCGCCGCTTTGGCTTGCGGCGGAGCCGCATGGATGCGAGTGAAAGCGGCGACTGGCGTCGCCGCACTCCATATCTAGACCGCTCGGGCGTCGACTACGTTCAGGCGCGCGCCGCGATACGCGTCCGGCTCGACATGCACCAGCAGGTCGATCGCGCCGCGCGTCAGCTCGGTCGCGAGCTGCTTGACGCTCGGCCACAGCACGCCCGTCGCGCGGCCCGTCGCGTCTTCGAGCGACAGTTCGCAGCAATCCTCGGCAAACGTGCGCGTGCCGGTCACGGTCACGTTGCGCACGAGAAACAGCGGCTGCGCGTTGCCGGCGCCGAACGGCTGGAGCATCTCGTGCGCGGCGACGAACTCGGGATCGATCTCCGCGAACGTGAGCGGCGCATCGATGCACGCCTCGCGGCGAAACAGCTCCTCGTCGAGCTCCTCGAAACGCTCGTGCAGGCGCGAGCGCAACGCTTCGAGATTGCGCAGCGGCAGCGAGAAGCCGCACGCAAACTCATGGCCGCCGAAATGCGTGAAGAGATCGGCGACCTTTGACAACTCACCGTGCAGATCGACCGTCGGAATGCTGCGGCCGGAGCCAACGCATTGGTCGCCTTCGATGGTCATGACGAGCGTCGGGCGATGCGCGCGCTGCGCGATGCGGCCGGCGGTCAATCCGAGAACGCCGCGGTGCCATGAGTCGCCCGCGAGAATGAGAATGCGCTCGCCGCCGCGAATCTGCTCCTCGGCCGACTCGCGCACGGCGATCTCGATCTGCTGCCGTTCGGCGTTCATCCGATCGAGCTCTGCGCAGATCTGCCACGCTGCGTCTTCGCTCGTCGCGGCGAAAAGATCGATGGCTGTATTCGCCGAGGCGAGGCGTCCGGCGGCGTTGATGCGGGGACCGATCTTGAAGCCGACGTCTACAGCTCGTAGCGGACGTCCGGCCAGACCTAAGCGTTTCAGGAGAGCACGCAGTCCGGCGTTCCGCACGTCCGCCAGGCCGGCCAGTCCTAACGAGGTAATGGTGCGGTTCTCCCCCACCAGCGGCGCGACGTCTGCGACCGTGCCGATCGCGGCGATCTTCAGCAGCGACTCGACCGAGACCTTGCGGCCGCTGCGGCGAATCAGTTCGCAACAGAGCTTGAACGCGACGCCGACACCCGCGAGCTCCTTGAACGGATACTCGCAACCCGGCTGCTTCGGATTCAGCACCGCCGCGGCATCAGGCAACGTACCCGGCGGAAGATGGTGGTCGGTGATGATGACGTCGATTCCGCGCTCGATTGCGCGGCGCACCGGCTCGATGCTGGTGATGCCGCAGTCGACGGTGATGACGAGCTTCACGTTGCGCTCGGTCAGCACGCGCTCGAGCACTTCCATCTTCAGGCCGTAACCGTCGACGAGCCGGTGCGGCACGACGAATCCCGCATCGGCGCCGAGCGCGCGCAGAACCGTCTGCAGCATGACGATCGAGGTCACGCCGTCGACGTCGTAGTCGCCGTAGATGACGATTCCTTCTCCATCGCGCACCGCACGCGCGATCCGCTCGCACGCGTGATCCATCCCATGAATGGTCGATGGATCGTGCAGGTCGCCGACATGCGGCGCAACGAACTTCCGGAACGACTCGCCATCCGAGATTCCACGGCGGATGAGCAGCGCGCGCAAGGCCGCATTCGCCACCGGAATCCGCGGATTGTCAGGAGGAAGTTCGGCGAGCACCCAGGAGTCGTGGATCGGCATGAGGACTGTTCGCAGGGTAACGCAGGAGGCGCGCAGCGCATGAGAACTCTTCCCTGTGTAGATCCATCACGCGCTGCTCACGTCCGTTGAAACGCTTTTCGCGCGTCATTCACTAATCCTTCGAAGGCCGGCCCGCCTGACAAAAAGGAGGACGTCACATGACGCCAAAGAAGAATGGTTACTCACTGACCGTACCCCTCGACGCCCGCGCGGCGGGCGAAGCCG
>JALYOB010000425.1 GCA_030857085.1 Acidobacteriota bacterium
CACGCCGTCCACGGCCTTCGCCGACTTCACCGCGTCGTCGATGACCGTCAGCGTGCGCAGGCCGAGGAAGTCCATCTTGACGAGGCCCATCTTCTCGACGACGCGCATGTCGAACTGCGTCACGATTTCATCGCGGTTCGTGCGATACAGCGGCACGTAATTCGTGACCGGCTCGGGCGTGATCACGACACCCGCCGCGTGCATGCCGGCGTGGCGCGAGAGCCCTTCGAGCTTCTCGCCGATCTCGACGATCTTCTTCACTTCCTCGTCGTTTTTGATCGCCTCGGCCAGCTGCGGCGAATCCTTCTTCGCGTCCGTCAGCGTGACGCCCGGACCGCCCGGAATCATCTTCGAGATCTTGTCGACGAAGCCGTACTGATGCCCCATCACGCGGCCGACGTCGCGGACGACCGACTTGGCGGCCATCGTTCCGAACGTGATGATCTGCGCGACGTTTTCCTCGCCGTATTTGCCGCGCACGTAGTTGATGACCTCACCTCTGCGATTCATGCAGAAGTCGAGATCGATGTCGGGCATCGAGATGCGCTCGGGATTGAGGAAGCGCTCGAAGAGGAGGTCGTATTCGAGCGGATCGACGTTCGTGATCTCGAGCGCCCACGCCACCACCGATCCTGCGGCCGAGCCGCGGCCGGGACCGACCGGGATGCCGTGATCGCGCGCGTATTTGATGAAGTCCCAGACCACCAGAAAGTAGCCGGGAAAGCCCATGTTCTTGATGATCTCGATCTCGCGCTCGAGACGCTCCCAGTAATGCGCCACTTCGTGCTTTTTCTGTCTGGCCACGAACAGCGCGGCCTGCGCATTGAGACGCTTTTCGAGACCTTTGCGCGCGACTTCCGCAAAGTACGACGCGATGTCGTACTTTGGCGGCACCGGGAACTTCGGCAGGTGGTGCCCTTTGACGTCGAGCGAGAGATTCACCCGCTCCGCAATGCGCACCGTGTTGTCCGCAGCCTCGGGATAGTCGGCGAACACGCGGCGCATCTCGTCCGCACCTTTGACGTAGAAGTCGTCGGAGTAAAACTTCATCCGCTTCTCGTCGCCCAACGTCTTGCCGGTGCCGATGCAGAGGAGCACTTCGTGCGCGAATGCGTCCGATTTGTCGAGGTAATGCGAATCGTTCGTTCCTACGAGCTGTAGACCGACCTCGCGGCCCAGCTGGGCCATCATGGGGACGATCTTCTGCTGATCCGGAATGCCGTGATCCTGGATTTCCAGGAAGAAGTTTTCCGGCCCGAGGATCTCGCGGTATGCGAGTGCGGCGTCTTTCGCTTTCTGAAGATTGCCGCCGGCGAGGCTCTGCGAAACCTCCCCTTTCAAACACGACGAGAGAACGATCAGTCCCTCGCGATGTTCGCGCAGCAGTTCCTTGTCGATGCGCGGCTTGTAATAGAAGCCTTCGGTGTAGCCGGCGCTGACGAGCTTGACCAGGTTCTTATAGCCGACGTCGTTCTGCGCGAGGACGATCAGGTGATTGTTCGCGCCTGCGTCGGCCTGGCCGTCTTCGACGCCGGCCTTGTCGAAGCGTGAACCGTAGGCCACGTACATCTCGCAGCCGATGATCGGTTTCACGCCTTCTTTCTTCATGGCGTTGTAGAACTCGACCGCGCCGAACATGTTGCCGTGATCGGTGATCGCGCAGGCGGGCATGCCCAGCGACGCAACGCGTTTGGCGAGCGCCTCGGGCCGTGTGGCGCCGTCGAGAAGCGAATATTCAGTGTGCTGATGGAGGTGGACGAAGGACATAAGAGGACGGGGGCGATTCTACCAGCCGAAGGTGAACGAACGTTCTTTGAATCGCACAGTTATTTTGCTACCGTGACGGCGGTCCCGCTCATGCGCAAATTCATCGTTCCTGCGATCCTTCTGTCGATCTGTGTCTTCGCTGTGCCGTCGCTCCAGGCGCAGGCGTGCAACTACGTCACCGGTCTCGGCGAGATCACGCCCGCGAGCGCGAACTGCCAGATGCTCGACGGCGCGCCGTTCTGCGCGGCAACCTCGCCGACGATGCTGGAAGTGGCGGTGCGCTACGAGTTCTCTCCGAACCCGCCGTGTCCGGCGATTTACACCTGGTCGTTCAGCGACTCGCCTCGGACCATCACCACCACCGAGCCTCGCGTCGAGCGCGTCTTCTCCAGCAATGCGCCGCGGCCGAACGAAGTGAACATGGTCCGCGTGACGGTGACCGCGGCCGGGCGTACCGCGGAAACCACGATCGGTTCGGCACTTGGCCTCATCACCGCCACCCTCGACAAGAATGTGATCACCGAGGGCGAGCAGGTCGTCCTGACGTTTCGCAGAACGGATGCAAGCGCGCAGGCGTACATCGAGGCCACCGCGACGACGACAGCCCGGACCTATCCGAACGGCTATCTCGGCCCATTCATCCTCGAGAAAGGCGAGTACGAGAGACGGTTCACGTTGTCGACCTACGACGACAGGCTGTTCCATCCGCCGAGCCACACGTCGATCGCGTTCACACGGACGACGAACTATCGGATGGCGGTCCGCGGCGTCGACTACGACGTCGCCGATGACGACGACCCTCAGCCTTATCACTTCGCCGACGAGTCGATGACGGTTCGCGAGTCCGCGGGCAACATCGAGGTAACGGTCGTCGCGTCGCCGACCGCAGCCGCCAGGGAGCGCTTCGCGATCGTTGCCGCGCCGACGCCGCGAGCCGACTCCCCGATCCAGGAGTTCACGGCCACGTTCGACGGGCTCGTCACGCGTTCGACGGTGCGCATTCCGGTCGAGAACGACACCCTCTATCGCGGCCCGCAGACGTACAACCTCGAGTTGCGCGATGGCTCAGGGGCGCAGCTCGATACGCTGACTGTGCGCGTGCTCGACGACGAGACGCCGCCGCAGTTCACGCTGTCCCAGACGACGTTCAACGAAACCGACGCCGACCAGCTCGTGCCGCTGACGCTGACGCTCGCCAGCCATCCGGGCGCCGATGCGGACTTTTCGATCTCCGTCGCTTCGGGAGGGACGGCCGATCCCTCCGACTACATCCTGCGCGACGAGCAGTTCCACTGGTTCCCGGGTGACAAGACGAAGGCGTTCAACGTCACGATCAAAGCGGATCGCCGCGCGGAATTCGACGAGACCGTCATGCTGCAGGTCTTCGGCCCCGAGGGGTTGATCCAGACGATGCCGCTCACGATCCGCGATGATGATCGCGCGCCCTTCGAATTCGCATTCGACGCGAGCGCGTACGGCGTCAGTGAGAGAAACGCGTCGGCGGTGGTGCGCCGCGTTGGCGCGGCCGGCACGCCGGCCGATTTCATCGTGCGCGCGAGCGGACGCATCCCGATTCCATGGTCGTACGAAGTGCCGGTTCATTTCGAAGCTGCCGAAACGGCGAAGAGCGTTCCGCTGCTGCTCGACGACAACTGGTACACGAACGTTCGCGAAGGAACGCTGGAGCTGATCGCGCAGGGGCTCACGCACGCGACCGCGCCATTGACGGTCCGCGACGATGAGCAACAGCCGATGATCTCCCTCGGCGATGCGACCGTCGTTGAAGGAGCGGCGGGAGAAACGCCGGTGGCGACGTTCCCGCTGATGCTCAGCGCGCCCGCGGGCGCGGACATTCACCTCCTCGTTTCGACCGTGGCCAGGTCCGCGACCGACGGCGATTTCGTTCGTCTCGACCGCTATCCGATCACCATTCGCGCGGGCGAACGGAGCGCGGCCGTGCGCGTCACCGTCGTCGGCGACAACACGCCCGAAACGACCGAACGCTTCGGCCTGCAGATCACCTCATGCTGTTCGGGTCTCGCCACGCTCGGCAATGCAACCGCGAACGGCACGATTCGAACCGACGACGGACCGCCCGTCGCATATTCGCTCTCACTCGACCGCTCGTGGTTTTCCAACGGCGCGTACACCACTTACGAAGCCTATGTCTGGCTCGATGTGCGCGTGGAGCGGAGCGGCGACCTCGAGCAGCCGTCCGTCGCCACCGTCTCTTTTACCGCGACGAATGCGCCCTTCACGTACGCGCCGGTGGCGCTCCGCTTCGAGCCGGATCAGACCGTGCGCACGGCGCGGTTTCTCATCGACGACGACGTTTACGCATCGGTGCAGGGCGTGCTCGAACTGCGCGATTCCACGGGCGCCGTCACCACCAGAACGACGGTCCGGATTGAGGAAAACGAACGCGAGCCGCGCGTCATCGTCGGCAATACCACTTTGTATCTCTACGATTCCCGTCCCAATCGGCCGCCGGTGACGCTCACGCTCGATCCGCCCCTGCCGCGCGACGTCAGGCTCACGCTGCTGCGGCCAGGAGCGGCCGACATGATCATCGACGTCGCCGCCCTGACGAGGCAAGTACAGGTGCCGTTCGCAAGCGTCGCATCCACGACGCGCCCCGATCAGCTATGTCAGATCGTCGTGATGA
>JALYOB010000426.1 GCA_030857085.1 Acidobacteriota bacterium
GCCGCGCTACGTCCACTCCTCCCGCCCCGTCCTTCCCTTGCCGGGTGAGCGTGAGCCTTTGCGGCGTTCGACGTCGGGGACGATCACTTCTCGGTGCGGGCGGGTTTTCTCGAATTCATTGATGAATGCTTCGGCCTCGTCGACGATCGCGTCCCAGTTCGGGGCGACCGTGGCGGCGTCGCGGAGGCGGTTGCAGTGGGTGCGGAAGTCGTCGCAGCGGCGCACCGCTTCTTCGAATCGCGCGCGAACGTTCGCGTCTTCACTCACGCGGCGCTGCAGGAACGACTGCAGGTCGGGGACGCGCTCGATGTGGCTGCAGAAGAGGATCACGTCGTTGCCGGCCATGAGCGCGCGCTCGGTGATCTCTTCGTAGGAGCCGAGATCGGAGACCGCGTGCATTTCCATGTCGTCGCTGACGGCGATGCCGTCGAAGCCGATCGCGTTGCGCAGGAGATCGGTGGTGAGGCGCCAGCTGAGCGTGGCCGGAAGATCGGGATCGTCTTCGACGCGAGGGTAGGTGCCGTGGCCGATCATGATCGACTTTGCATCGCGGCCGAGGTCGCGGAAGGGGACGAGTTCGCGAGCGAGGAGTTGATCGAGCGGGACGTCGATCACGGTCGCGCCGTAATGCGGATCGGCCGAGCCTTCGCCGATGCCCGGCCAGTGTTTGAGACACGAGGCGACGCCCGCACCATGCAGACCGCGCATGAAGGCGCCGGCGAGCTCGATCACGCTCGCGGGATCGCCGCCGAACGTCCGGCGCTCGAGCCCCTTCGGCGCGAGGCTGCCGCGGATGTCGACGACCGGTGCGAGATCGATCTCGATGTCGAAGTAGCGGAGCGCCATGCCGATGACTTTGCCGAACCATTCGGAAAGCTCGACCGGCTTTTCTCCTTCCGCGAACGCTTCCGCGCTCGGCAGGCCGGGAAGGATCGTGCGCAGCCGATCGACGCGCCCCCCTTCCTCATCGATCATGAAGAGCGGCGGCTCGCTCGAGAGGCTTTTCACTTCCGCGACGAGGTCGCGCAGCTGCGCAACGGTGCCGATGTTGCGGCCGAACAGCACGACCGCGTACGGCGTGTTCTCGCGCAGGATGCGCCGTTCGAGGTCGGTGAGCGTTTTTCCGGTGAGGCCGATGCCGAGCAAGTCAGTGGTCATGTCGCGGCGTGCATCGTAGCAAGGGTCGTGCGTGGTTGGCGGATTGGGTGTGGTTGTCGGTTCTCGGTTATCGGTTGTCGGTGTGGTTGTCCGTTATCCGTTATCCGTTATCCGTTGCGGGTGGTGCAGCGTGGCCGCGATTCGCGATGCACCCCCTTGAACGGACAACCGACAACGGACAACCGGCGACGCGCCAGCGGAGCCCCCGCCCTACTTCAATTTCTGCTTCAGCTCGTACAGCACGTTGAGCGCGTCGCGGGGCGCGAGGGCGTCGACGTCGACGTTGCGCAGTGCTTCGACCACGCTTTGTTCGGTGGAGTTGAAGAGGCCGAGTTGCCGCGTGGCGGGGCCGCGGCGGCGGGTTTCTTCGACCAGGTCGCGCTCTTTGCGTTCGAGCGTGTCGAGCAGTTCGCGCGCGCGATCGATCACCGAGTGCGGGATGCCGGCGAGCTTGGCGACCTGGATGCCGTAGCTCTTGTCGGCCGCACCTTCCACGACCTTGCGCAGAAAGATGATCTGTTCGTTCCACTCTTTGACCGCGACGTTGTAGTTCGCCACGCGGGGCTTCGTCTTCGCGAGGTCCGTGACCTCGTGATAGTGCGTGGCGAAGATGGTGATGCCGCTGCGCGCGGGGTTGTCGTGGAGGTATTCGATGATGGCCCAGGCGAGCGAGAGCCCGTCGAAGGTGGCGGTGCCGCGGCCCACTTCATCGAGGATGATGAGCGAGCGGTCGGTGGCGTTGTTGAGGATGTTCGCGGTCTCGTGCATCTCCACCATGAACGTCGACTCGCCGCGCGCGAGCTGATCGCTGGCGCCGACGCGGGTGAAGATGCGGTCGAAGATGCCGAGGCGGGCTTTGGCGGCGGGAACGAACGAGCCGACCTGATTGAGGAGAACGATCAGCGCGACCTGCCGCAGATAGGTCGACTTGCCGCCCATGTTCGGGCCGGTGATGACCTGAATGCCGTTCTCGTCGCGAACGATGCTGGTGTGATTGGGGATGAAGCGCTCGGATGCGATCTGCTCGATGACCGGATGGCGTCCGTCTTCGATGCAGATCTCGACCGCGTCGCTCAGCACCGGCCGCACGAAGCGATTGCGCACGGCGATGGTGGCGAGCGCGGAGAGGGCGTCGATCTCCCCTACCGCTCGCGCCGTGGAAAGAATGGCCGCGCTCTGTCTGGCGACGTTCGCGAGCAGCTCGTCGTAGAGCCGCAGTTCGATGGCGATCGCCTTCTCTTCCGCTCCGATGATCTTCTCTTCGAGCTCCTTGAGATCGGGCGTGATGTAGCGCTCCGCATTCGCGAGCGTCTGCTTGCGGATGTAGTCCGCTGGCGCCTTGGCGAGATTCGACTTCGAGATCTCGATGTAATAGCCGAACACCGAGTTGTAGCGGACCTTGAGCGACGAGATCCCGGTGCGCTCCCGCTCCCGCGTCTCGATCGCCACCAGCACCGACTTCGAGTCACGCGCAATCGACCGCAATTCATCGAGCTCCCGATCGACCCCATGCGCGATGACCCCGCCGTCGCGGACGGAGAGGGAGGGGTTGGGGTCGAGGGTGGTGGCGATGAGGGAGATGACTTCTGTCAGGGTTGTCCGTTCTCCGTTGTCCGTTGTCCGTGCGGCATCGCCCCCTGAACGGACAACGGACAACTGACAACCGCTGCGTAGCGCAGCGAGCATCGGTCCCTGCAACGCCCCCATCGCCTCCCCCAGCTCCCCCACCTCAATCAGCGAATCGGCGAGCGTGAGGCATTCGCGCGGGGTGGCGGTGCGCAGGGTGACGCGGGAGGTCACCCGTTCGAGGTCGGCGATTTTGGCGAGGCGCGCGGTCATCTGTTCGAGGATGGCGCGCGAGCGGGTCAGTTCGTCGACGGCATCGTGGCGATCGAAGATGGCCTCGCGGGTGGTGAGGGGGCGGGTGAGCCAGCGGCGCAATGTGCGCGAGCCCATCGCGGAGCGGGTGGCGTTGACGACGCTCCAGAGCGTTGCCCGCGGGCGTGCGGCGTCGCGCGACTCGACGATCTCCAGGTTCGCGAGCGTGGCCGCGTCGAGCTGCAGAAAGTCGCTGTCGTTGTCGACGCGCAGTGCGCGTACGTGGTCGAGCGCCTTCTTGTGGCTCGCGCTCGCGTAACGCAATGCGCCGCCCGCCGCGCCGATGCGGACGTCATCCCCTTCGAGGCCGAAGCCGCGCAGCGACTGCGTGCCGAAGTGTTTGCTCAGGTATTCGTGCGAGCCGGCGGTCTCGAACAGAGAGGGCTCGACGCTGGTGATCGGAATCGTGAGCGCGGCGCTGCCTTCGGTTTCTTTCGGCAGGATCGCCTCGCGCGGTGCGAAGCGGGCCACGTCGTCATAGAGGCGCGCGTCGGCGAGCGTGCGATAGGTGGTGACGAAAAAGTCGCCGGTCGAGACGTCGAGATAGGCGGCGCCGACGGCCTCGTGATTCGGCACGAGGGCGAGGAGATAACAGCTGTCGCGCTCGACGATCGACGACTCGGTGGCCGTGCCGGGCGTGACCACGCGCACCACTTCCCGTCGCACGAGCCCCTTCGCCTGCGCCGCTTCTTCTGCCTGCTCGCAGATGGCCACGCGGTAACCGTGGCGAATGAGCTTGGCGATGTACGCGTCGGCCGCGTGATGCGGCACGCCGCACATCGGGGTCTCGTACTCCTGCCCTTTGTTGCGCGCGGTGAGGACGAGGTCGAGCAGAGGCGCGGCTTTCTCCGCATCCTCGAAGAACATCTCGTAAAAATCGCCGAGGCGGTAGAACAAGATCGCGTCCGGCACCTGCCGTTTGATCTCGAAGTACTGCTCCAGCATGGGAGTGAGTTTGGTGACGGGGCGGGAGGACATTCAGCGAGGCTTCCGGATGCGCAGCAGATTACCATCCTCGATCCCCAGCTCGATCACGACGGCCGCGCGCAGACTCGTATGCGGTACTGCATCGAGCAGCACCACCCAGCGCTCTTCCGCGGCGCCCTCGCCGGCACGCGCTCGCGCGACGTGCACGACCTCATAGTTCTCGAAGCCGCGCTGCTTCGCGATCGCCAGCGCGCGGGGCACCTCGACATCTCGGTCGAGGAGCACTACGCCTCGTCGCTGGTCTCGGGCTCGTTCTTCGAGGTGCACCAGCGACTGACAGCGCACCACGGCGGTGACAGCGAGGCCGCGTGGCGTGACCTCAACCTCCTGCTCGACCGCACGAACCAGCGCATCGGCCAGCTGGTGGCAAGTGGCCGGCCCGTCTCGATGGCCGACGCACAGATGGCG
>JALYOB010000427.1 GCA_030857085.1 Acidobacteriota bacterium
TCGCCGCACTCCAAAAAACGCCTCAAGTGTCATCCTGAGCCGCGAAGACGGCGAAGGACCTTCCAGTGGGCTACGGAGAAGGTCCTTCGCTTCGCTCAGGATGACACGTGCGTCGCGTTCCTCCCGCGTCCCGGGAACAATGTGTCTTTCCCCCTTCGTTCATCGCGCCGAATGCCCGCGAAGCTCTTTCTTCTCTCGCCGGCGAGCCTCAACGGCTTGCGGGCGAAGCAGCTCATGTCTCCGCGGGCAAAGTTCGCGCTGGCGGCGCGGTATCGCACCGCGGACGGCGTCGAGATCGGCGACGCGTTCGCGTTCATGAGCGCGCTCTATTTTCGCGGCAAGATCGCGTACGCGCGCAAGTTCGCGGTTCCTTCGCCCACCATCGGCGGCGACGGAATCTTCGTCATCACACCCGGCTATGGCCTCGTTCCGCAGGACTGGCGCATCACCGAAGAGCGGATGAAGCGGATGCGCAGGATCGACGTCGACGTCGCAACGCGCAGCTACGTCAAACCACTGCGCGATCACGCGAACCTCATCGCACGCGCGCTCGACGCCGACAATGACCCCGACGCCCAGGTGGTCCTCCTCGGCAGTGTCGCCACGGGCAAGTACGTCGACGTGTTATGGCCGATCCTCGGCAACCGCCTCCGCTTCCCCGCCGCGTTCGCCGGCCTCGGCGACATGGCCCGCGGCGGCCTGATGCTGCGCGCCGCACGCGCGGAAAAAGAGCTGGAGTACCGCACGCTCGAAGGCGACCGCAAACGGCCCGCGGGAGCGACGGGGAAGATGCCGGAGATTTAGCGGCGCGTCGCTCGTTGTCGGTTGTCGGTTGTCAGTTTCGGTCGTCCTTCGGGGGCACACTCCAGTTCACCGAGAACCGACAACCGAGAACCGACAACCTGCCGCGCGAGCTCTTGGCCCGCTCACTGCTAAGCCCGTCTGTTGATGGCTGCAAAGCGGGTCGTCATTCCGTCCGATACGGTGGAAACGGTGCTGAAGATCGGCACGCGGGAGGTGCGCCTCACGAATCTCCGCAAGCTGTTCTGGAAGAACCTCGACATCACCAAACGCGATCTGCTGCAGTACTACGCTGACGTTTCGCCGTGGCTGCTGCCGCATCTCGCCGATCGTGCGATGGTCATGAAGCGCTACCCGAACGGCGCGGAAGGGGAGTTCTTCTACATGAAGCGCGCGCCCTCGCCCCGGCCCGCGTGGATCGAGATCTGCGACATTCAGCACAACGCGGGAAATGTGAACTTCCCGATCGTGCAGGACCTCGCCTCGCTCCTCTGGCTCATCAACCTCGGATGCATCGATCTCAACCCCTGGTACGCGCGCTGCGACGACACCGATCGTCCCGACTTTCTCCACTTCGATCTCGATCCCGGTCCGGGCGCCGACTTTGCCAAAGTGCGCACCGTTGCGCTGCATGTGCGCGACATTCTGGGCGCGCTGAAGATGCCGACGTACGCGAAGACGACCGGCTCGAAGGGGATTCACATCTACATCCCGATCGTGCGCGGGCCGCTGCAGAAGGAAGTGTGGACGTTCGCGAAAGCGATCGCCATCGAGCTCGAACATCGCCATCCCGACGTCATCACCGCCGAATACCGCAAAGTGAAACGGCCGTACGGACGCGTGCTCGTCGATTACAACCAGAACGCGTGGGGCCGCACGCTCGCCTCGATCTACTCGCTCCGTCCCACGCCGTTCGCCGGCGCGTCGATGCCGGTGACATGGGAGGAAATCGAAGGGGGCGTGGACATCGAAGACTTCCGCTATGACAACGCGCTCGCGCGATTGAACGAGGTCGGCGATCTGTGGAAGCCGGTGCTCGCGAAAACGAAACGCTTCGATCTGTTCAGCGTCTTCACGCCGAAGAAGACGCGGAGGAAAACCGCTTGAGCACGCGCAGCGCTCCGAAAATCACCACCGCCTCATGGCCCGAGCTCGATCTGCCGCTCGCGCCGCCGTACGCGCCGATGGAAGCAAAGCGCGTCGCGAAGATTCCGACCGGCGACACCTGGCAGTTCGAGCCGAAGTGGGACGGCTTTCGCGCGATCATCTTCCGCTCCGGCGACAACGTCGCCATTCAGTCGAAGGCAGGCCAGCCGCTCGCGCGCTACTTTCCTGAAGTCGTCGAGGCATTTCGATCGCTGAAGCAGGACGAGTTCATCGTCGACGGCGAGATCGTTGTGCCGGTGGAAGGGCATCTCTCGTTCGACGATCTCCTGCTGCGCATCCATCCGGCCGAGTCGCGCATTCGCAAGCTCGCTGCTTCGAGCCCTGCGAACTTTTACGCATTCGATCTGCTCGCGCTCAAAGGAAAAGCGATCAACGAATTGCCCATCGAAGAGCGGCGCGCGAAGCTCGAGGCGCTGTTCGAAAAGATCGATCATCCGCTGCTGCATCTCTCGCCTGCGACCACCGATCGCAAGATCGCCAGCGACTGGTTCAACAAGTTCGGCGCCCTCGGGCTCGACGGCGTGATGGCCAAGCGCCTCGGCGAGCCGTACCACTCCGGCGATCGCGAGGGGATGGTCAAGGTCAAGCATCTCAAGAGCGCTGACTGCGTCGTCGGCGGCTTCCGCTATGGCGAAGGGACGCAGACGGTCGGGTCGCTCCTGTTAGGGCTGTACGACGAGGAAGGGCGGCTCGTTTACATCGGCCACACGTCGTCGATCAAAAAGAACGAGCGCGGCGAGCTGACGAAGCAACTCGAATCGATGCGCGCGGAGAACCCGTTCGAAGTGCGCGTGCCGGGCGGCCCGAGCCGCTGGGCGACCGAGCGCAGCGGCGAGTGGGAAGCGGTGCGGCCGGAGCTCGTCTGCGAAGTGGAGTACGACTATTTTTCGCAGGGCCGCTTCCGCCACGGCTCGAAGTTCCTGCGCTGGCGCCCGGAGAAAAAGCCGGAGCAGTGCACGATGGAGCAGGTGCGGCCGGCGCGCGGAAAGGGGAAGGCGGAAGGCGGAAGGCTGAAGAAATTGTTGGATGGCGCGTGAAAAGGATCTTCGTTGTCCTTGCTCTCTTCGTCGCCAGCGCCGCGAGCGCGCAAACCGTCCGCATCACTGAGAAGCCGGCCTCGCTCGTCTCCGGCACGCTGTACGTGCCGATTGTGGCCGAGGCGCCGGTGGAGCGGCTTGAGCTGCTGATCAATGGCGTGAAGTACAACGGCGTGAATGGGCGGCAGATGACCGCGCAGGTCAACGTCGGCTACTACGTTCGCCGCCTGCGCATGCGCGCGGTGGGTTACGACGCGCAGGGCAATGTGGTCGGTGACGACGAGATGGTGGTGAACGATCCCCGGCCGCCGTTCCGCGTCCGTCTGCAGGGACCGTCGGCGTGGCCGGAGAGCGGGACCGTGGAGTTGCACGCGAACGTGCTCCGTCCGGTGGAAGTGGCCATCGCGGGCGTCGATTTTTATGTGGGCGAAGAGAAAGTCGCCACGTCGACCGCGTCGCCGTACAGTGCGAGCATCGATGCTGCGAAGTTTCCGAACGCGGTTTACGCGCGCGTCGTCGCGCGCAGCCGCGGTGAGCAGGAAGCGAACGACGTGCTCTTTTTCGGCGACCGCGCGCATGCGTCGACCGACGTCACGATTCAGCAGATTCCGCTCTCGGTTGCGCGCGGCAGCGCGCCGTTGCGCATTGACGATCTCACGCTCGTCGACAACGGCACGCCACGTCCGATCGAAGGATTGATCGCAGCCGCCGACCAGCCGCTGCACGTCATTCTGCTGATCGATTACTCGGAGAGCATGCTCAAGGAGCTGCCGGTGGTGAAGGCCGCCGCGAAGCAGTTCGCGCAGACGCTGCTGCGCCCGCAGGACCGCATCGCCATCGTCGGCTTCAATCAGCGGACGTTCTGGCTCACGCCGTACACCAACGACTGGAACATCGCCGCGCAGGCGGTCGACCGCGTCAAGCCGATCGGCGAGACGCATCTCTACGACAGCCTGATCGAGATGCTGTACGAGATCCAGAAAACGCCCGGACGGCACGCGCTGGTCGTGCTCACCGACGGCGTCGATCAGGGAAGCCGCTTCAAGCTCGATCACCTCGTGCACTACGCGCGCTATGCCGGTGTGCCGGTGTATCCGGTGGTGAAGAACACGATGCTCTCGCGCTGGATGAAGTTCGGCGTCGGACGCCTGCAGGCCGCGCGTTTGTCGCGCATCGCCGAAGACACCGGCGCGACCTACTTCATCATCGAAAACGAACGCCAGCTCGGCGGCGTCTACTCACGCATCGCCCAGGAACTGCGCCAGCAGTATCAGGTGGTCTTTCACTCGGACTCGAACATCGCGGACGAATGGCGGTCATTGAAGATCGTCTCGCGAAGCGGCGTGAACCTGCGCATTCCCCGCGGATACTTTCCGTAAGGTATGGAGTGCGGCGACGCCAGTCGCCGCTTTGACTCGTCG
>JALYOB010000070.1 GCA_030857085.1 Acidobacteriota bacterium
TCGCCGCACTCCATAACGCCGTTCTCCGTGCCCCCAGTGCTACCATCTCCCCATCCCCATGACTCCCAGCCGAGGTCTCGATTCTGCGCGGAGACGTGTCGTTGGCGTTTTCTTCGTGCAGGGTCTGGCCGGGCTCGTCGTCATGCTGGGGCTCACGTGGCTGCGGCAGGACGACACCGCGCGCATCCTCCACACCCTCGGCAGCGACGCGCCGATTCTCATCGGCATCTTCCTCGCCTTCGCCACCACGCTCGCGCTGCTGCGCTTCGAGCTGACCGATCTCGTCTACATCTCCCTCGTCATCACCGCCTTCATGGCCATGTTCCCGATCCTCGGCCTGGTGATCTCGTCATGGCTCGCGGTCGGCGTCGCCGCCGCAACGCGTCTGCTCTCGCTGCATCAGATCGGACCCGCGCGCATCGCCCGCCAGGACGCGCTCACCGACTACGTGAAAGCATTCGGCCTCTTCGGAACGTATGGCCTTCCCGTCGTCATCGCCACGATGGTGTACGAACTCCTCGGCGGCACCGTTCCCGTCATCGATGCGACACCCGCGAACGCGGCGCGCATCGCCGCCGGCGGCGCGACGGTCATCCTCATGAACAGCCTGTTCATGTTCTGGCCGCAGCGCTCGTACGGCTATTCGCTGCAGAAGATCCTCAAGGTCTACCTCGTCGACGGCGCGATCTCGCTGGTCTCGCTGCCGTACGCAATCGTCACCGCGCTCTCGTTCGGCGCGATGGGATGGGGCGGCGTCGTCGCACTCGCATTCACCGGCACCGTCGGCAACTTCATCGCCCGCAAGCTCGCGCTCACCCGCTCGAAATCACACGACCTTCTGCAGCGGCTCGCGTCGCTCACGAACATCGGCAAAACGATCTCGCTCCGCTTCACCACCGACGAGCTGCTGATGGCGATCTATGTCGAATGCAAGTCGGTGATCGACTGCTCGCTCTTCGCCATCGCCCTGCTCGACGAGTCGTCGAACGAGTTGTCGTTCGAGCTCGACATCCGCGAGGAGCACGTGCTGCCGAAAGAGCGCCTGCCGCTCGGCCAGGGCCTCAACTCCTGGGTCGTGCAGCACCACCAGCCGCTCCTCCTCGGCAGCACCGCCGAAGAGCGCCGCTTCGGCGTGCAATCGGTCGCGGACACGAAGCCGACCGAGTCGTGGCTCGGTGTGCCGATGATCGCGCGCGACCGCGTCATCGGCGTCATCTCGGTCGAGAGCTACAAGAAAAACGCATTCACCGCCGACGATCTGATTCTCCTCACCGCCATCGCCAATCAGGCGGCGGTGGCGATCGAAAACGCGAATCTCTATCGCGATCTGGAAGGGCTCACCTACGCGCTCGAACAACGCGTGCTCGAACGGACGAACGAGCTGCGCGAAACGAACCTCCGCCTGCTCGCCGCCGATCGCTCGAAGAATCAGTTCCTCGCGAACATGTCGCACGAGCTGCGCACGCCGCTCAATTCGATCATCGGCTTTTCGAGCGTGCTCCTCGAGTCGACGCGCAACGTCGTGCAGCCGCGCATGCATCGCTTCCTCGAGAACATCCACACGGCGGGCAATCACCTGCTCGAGCTGATCAACGACATCCTCGATCTCTCGAAGATCGAGGCGGGAAAGATGGAGCTGCGCGCCGACCAGTTCGATCTGCGCGAGACGATCGCCGCCGTCGAACGAGTGATGAAAGGCTTCGCTGCGGAAGCAAAAGTCCGCATCGTTTCGCACATCGATCCGCGCCTGCCGAACGTCCGCCTCGACGAAGGACGGCTCAAGCAGATCCTCTTCAATCTCCTGTCGAACGCAGTCAAGTTCTCGCCGCATGACGCGACGGTCGCGATTCACTGCGCGTTCGTCGCCGCACTCGAATCGCCGATCGCAGTGGACACTGTGCGCATCGACGTCAGCGATGAAGGGATCGGCATTCCGCCCGACGAGCTGCAGCGCATCTTCGTCGCCTTCTATCAGACCGAAGACGGCCGTCGCGCACGCCGCGGCGGCACAGGCCTCGGCCTGTCACTCACGCGCAACTTCGTCGAGCTGCACCACGGAAAGATCGAGGTGAAGTCGACGCCCGGCGCCGGCTCGACGTTCACGCTCTACCTGCCGGTCGACTACGTGGAAGCGGCGCGCATGGCCACGATTCCGTTGCGCGACGCGGGCACACACGCGCGGATATAATCCGCCGCCCGAATACGCCACACGCAAAGGAAAACCAGATGTCCAATCGTACGTTCACGATCGTCAAGCCCGACTCGGTGCGCAAAGGAAACTTCGGCAAGATCATCAGCCGCATCGAATCGGAAGGGTTTCGAGTTCTCGGAGTGAAGAAAGTCGGCCTCTCGCAGCGTCAGGCGGAGGCTTTTTACGGTGTGCACCGCGAGCGCCCCTTTTTCAAGAGCCTCGTCGAGTACATGACCTCGGGGCCGGTCTACGTCGCCGCGCTCGAACGCGACAACGCCGTCGCCCACCTGCGCCAGATCATGGGCGCCACCGATCCGACCAAAGCGGATGCCGGCACGATCCGCAAAGAGTTCGGCGAGTCGATCGAGCAGAACGCAATCCACGGCTCGGACTCCGATGAGAACGCAAAGGGCGAAATCGCCTTCTTCTTCGCGGAGAGCGAGCTGGTCTAGCGAACGACCGGGAGGCCTCCGGCGGCCGGGCCACGGGCCCGGACCCGTCTGGCAGGCCAAGCCTCCGCGACACTCGTGCGCATCCAACGAACTGTGTCGCGGAGGCTTGGCCTGTCAGCGGGGTCCGGGGCCCGCGGCCCCGGCCGCCGGAGGCCCCCGTAGACGTTCCACCGATGCAGTCAAGTAGACTGCGCGCCGTCATGCCGATTCCTCTGCTCGACCTCAAACAGCAATACGCAGCGATCCGCGAAGAGGCGCTTCGCGTCACCGCCGAGATCTATGAATCCCAGCTCTTCATCCTCGGAAAACGGGTCGAAGACTTCGAGCGCGATTTCGCCGCTTACTGCCAGACCAAGTACGCCGTCGGCGTCTCCTCCGGCACCGATGCCCTCCTCGAAGCGCTGATGGTCCTCGGCATCGGAGCGGGCGACGAAGTGATCGTTCCCGCGTATTCGTTTTTCGCCACTGCGGGCGTCGTCTCCCGGTTGGGCGCGACACCGGTCTTCGTCGACATCGACCTCCTCGACTACAACATCGATCCGAAACAGATCGAGTCGTCCATCACCTCGCGCACCAAAGCAATCATGCCGGTGCATCTGTACGGACAGTGCGCGCCGATGGACGAGATCCTCTCGGTCGCGAGTGCTCGCAACATCGCGGTCATCGAAGACGCCGCGCAGGCGGTGGGCTGCGATTACAACGGACGCCGCGCCGGCACGATCGGGACGATGGGCTGCTTCTCCTTCTTCCCCTCCAAGAACCTCGGCGCATTCGGCGATGCGGGTGCAATCACCACCAACGACGACGAACTCGCGCAGCTGCTGTTCGACTTTCGCGTGCACGGCATGCGTCCGAAGTACTTTCACCACTACGTCGGCGGAAACTTCCGCATCGACGCACTGCAGGCCGCGATGCTGCACATCAAACTGCCGCTTCTCGAGTCGTGGCACGAAGGACGGCGCCGCAACGCGGAGATCTATCGCCGCGAATTCGCGAACAGCGGGGCAGGGGAGCGGGTCGTGCTGCCGGAAGAACTCCCCGGGCGCAGACACATTTACAACCAGTACATCGTCCGCTTCCCCGAAGGGCGCGAGACGCGCGACCGCGTCATGGCCGCACTGAAAGAAGCGCAGATCGGCTGCGAGGTCTATTACCCCCTCACGTTGCCGCAGCAGGAATGCTTCAAAAACGTCCCCGGCGCCAACGAACGCTACCCGAACTCCGAAGCCGCCGCGGAGCAAACACTCGCAATCCCGGTCTTCCCGGAGTTGAAAGAAGAACAGATCGCCGAGGTGGTGCGGACGCTGGTGGGGGCACTTGCGTGAGTGTTGTCGGTTCTCGGTTGTCGGTGATGACGGGTTGTCCGTTCTCCGTTCTCCGTTGTCCGTTGGAGAACGAGGCACCCGGAACGGACAACGGATAACGGATAACGGACAACCGACAACCGACAACCGACAACCGACAACCGACAACCGACAACCGACAACCAACAACCGACAATACCCAATGATCCCCCTTCGCCACACCTTTGTGATGCACCGGCCGCCGCTCGTGAATCGGGCGCTGGTGGCGGCGAATGTCGTCGTCTTTTTCGCGCAGCTCTTCATGGGGGCGATGACCGAGCGGATCATTCAGACCTTCGGCTTCATCCCCGCGCGCATGGCGCATCCGGCCGCGTATCACTATGCGCCGTGGGAAGTGGGGATCACGCTCGTCACGTCGCTCTTTCTGCACGGCGGATTCGTGCACCTGTTCGGCAACATGATTTATCTCTGGGTCTTCGGCGGCGCGATCGAAGACGTGATGGGGCACTTCCGCTTCTTCCTCTTCTACATCGCCTGCGGCGCGATCGGCAGCCTCACCCACACCATCCTCTTTCCCGGCTCCACCATCCCGTCGATCGGTGCATCCGGCAGCATCGCCGGCCTCCTCGGCGCGTTTCTCGTGCTGCGGACCTCCGCGCGCATCGTCACCCTCTTTCCTCTCGTCGTTTACTGGGCGATGGCCGAAATCCCCGCAGTGGTCTTCCTGCCGGTGTGGTTCTGCATGCAGTTCTTCAACGGATTTCTCTCGCTCGAAGCGGCGCGCCGCACGCAGGAAGTGGCGGGCATCGCATGGTGGGCGCACGTCGGCGGATTCGTCTTCGGCGCGCTGATCGCGGCGCTGTTCCGCACGTTCGGACGCGCGAAAATCGCGACCACACCTTAGAATCCGCGCCGATGCGCAAGGGAATCATCCTCGCCGGCGGCTCCGGCACCCGTCTTTACCCGATCACGTCGGTCGTGTCCAAGCAGCTCCTGCCGATTTACGACAAGCCGATGATCTATTACCCGCTCACGACGCTCATGCTCGCGGGCATCACTGAATTTCTGATCATCACCACCCCTCACGATCAGGATCTCTTCCGCAAGCTTCTCGGCGACGGATCGCAGTGGGGAATTTCGATCGAATACGCGCAGCAGGCGACGCCGCGCGGTCTCGCCGATGCGTTCATCGTCGGCCGCGACTTCGTCGGCGACTCCTCGAGCGCCCTCATCCTCGGCGACAACATCTTCTACGGCCATGGCCTCACCGAAGCCTTGCAGCGCGCTGCTGCGCGCACGAGCGGCGCAACGGTGTTCGCATATCGCGTCAAAGATCCCGAGCGCTACGGCGTGGTCGAGATCACCGAGGACGCGCGTGCGATCTCGATCGAAGAAAAGCCGCAGACGCCGAAGTCGAACCTCGCCGTGACCGGCCTCTACTTCTACGACAATCAGGTCGTCGACATCGCCGCGACCCTGCCGCCATCGAAACGGGGCGAGCTCGAGATCACGGACGTCAATCGCATCTATCTCGAGCGGCAACAGCTGCACGTCGAACAGCTGGGCCGCGGCTACGCGTGGTTCGACACCGGAACGCAGGAGTCGCTGCTCGCCGCGTCGAATTTCGTCGAAACGGTCGAATTGCGGCAGGGCTTGAAGATCGCCTGTCCGGAAGAGGTTGCGTATTACATGGGCGCGATCGGCGCCGAGCAGGTGCGCAATGTTGCGGAAGGGCTGAAGAACAGCACGTACGGCAGGTACCTGTTGTCGATCGTTTCTTAGGCTGGCCGTTTCCTTTCTGGACGGCGTTCCTCTCAATGAGTACCATCCGACCTTCGCCGGAATGATGCATCCCACAATGACCGCTGCCCGTCGCGCACTCATCACCGGCATCACGGGACAGGACGGCTCGTACCTCACCGAGTTTCTCCTCGAGAAGGGCTATGAAGTGCACGGCGTCATCCGCCGCTCTTCCTCCTTCAATACCGGCCGCATCGATCACCTCTACGAGGATCCGCACGCCACGTCGCGGCACATGATCCTTCACTACGGCGACATGAACGACGCCTCGTCGCTCAATCGCATCCTGCGCATCGTGCAGCCCGACGAGATTTACAACCTCGCCGCACAAAGCCATGTGAAGGTTTCGTTCGACACGCCTGAGTACACGAGCGAAATCGACGCGTTAGGCGCATTGCGTCTGCTCGAGGCGATTCGCGAGCTGAACCTGCGTCCGCGCATTTACCAGGCGTCGTCGTCCGAGATGTACGGCTCGTCGCCCGCACCGCAGAACGAAGACACGCCGTTTCAGCCGCGCAGTCCGTATGCGATCGCGAAACTGTATGCCTATTGGGCAACGGTCAATTATCGCGAGGCGTACGACCTCTTCGCCGTCAATGGCGTGCTTTTCAATCACGAATCGCCGCGCCGCGGCGAGACGTTCGTCACGCGCAAGATCACCCGCGCCGTCGGACGCATTCGCCACAATCTGCAGGACCGCCTCTATCTCGGCAATCTGGACTCGTTGCGCGACTGGGGTTTTGCGCGCGACTACGTCGA
Source organism: Acidobacteriota bacterium (assembly GCA_030857085.1). GTDB lineage: Bacteria > Acidobacteriota > Thermoanaerobaculia > Gp7-AA8 > Gp7-AA8 > QHVT01. The sequence goes on from JALYOB010000070.1 coordinate 6,507, forward strand.
GGCGATGTGGCTGATGCTGCAGCATCACACGCCGCAGGATTACGTCATCGCCACGGGCGAGTCGCACAGCGTGCGCGAGTTCTGCGAGCTCGCGTTTGCGCGCGCCGGTTTCACGCTGCAATGGGAAGGGGAGGGGACGTCGGAACGCGGCATTGACGGCCCGACCGGACGCGTGCTGATCGAAGTCGATCCGCGTTACTTCCGCCCCACCGAAGTCGACGATCTGCGCGGCGACGCGAGCCGCGCGCGCAACGATCTCGGCTGGACGCCGCGCACGTCGTTCGCCGATCTCGTGGCGATGATGGTCGATGCGGACATGACGCTCGCGGCGGCCGAGGCGCGGCTCAGACAGGCATGACCTTCTGGAGCGATCGGCGCGTTTGGCTCACCGGAGGCGGCGGCTTCCTCGGCAGCTACATTCGCGAACGCATCGAGCGTGAGCATCCCGCCGCATTGTTCGCGCCGCGACGCACGGAGCTCGATCTGCGCGATGCCGGTGCAATCGAGCGATTTCTCGCGGAAAAGCAGCCCAACCTCATCATTCACGGTGCAGCCGTCGTCGGCGGCATTGGCGCCAATCGCGAGCATCCGGGGCAGTTCTTCTACGAAAACGCGATCATGGGCATTCAGCTCATCGAGCACGCACGCCGTGCAGGCGTCGAGAAGTTCGTCTGCCTCGGCACGGTCTGCGCGTATCCGAAATTCACTCCCGTTCCCTTTCGTGAAGACGATCTCTGGAACGGCTATCCCGAAGAAACCAACGCACCGTACGGCCTCGCCAAAAAGATGCTGCTCGTGCAGCTGCAGGCATACCGGCAGGAGTACGGATTCGACGGCATTTTTCTCCTGCCCGCGAATCTCTATGGCCCGCGCGACAACTTCGATCTGCAGACCAGTCACGTCATCCCCGCGATGATCCGGAAGTTTCTCGATGCCGGCGATGCGCCGGTGAAATTGTGGGGCGACGGCTCGCCGACGCGCGAGTTTCTCTACGCCGAAGATGCAGCGGAAGGGATCGTTGCCGCGGCCGAGCGCTACAGCGACGCGGAGCCGGTGAACCTCGGCACAGGTGAGACCATTCGCATCGCCGCGCTGGCGGACCTGATCGCGGAGCTCACCGGATTTCGCGGCAACATCGAATGGGACCCCTCCAGTCCGGGCGGACAGCCGCTGCGTCAGCTCGACACGAGCCGCGCTCGCGAACGCTTCGGCTTCGAGGCCCGCACTGCGTTGCGCGACGGCCTCGCGCGCACCATCGAGTGGTACCGCTCCGAACGGTTGCGCCACGTTTGAGCTTTGTGTTTACATGCGCCGCCCCTCACCGGCGGCCTCTCATTCATGAAGATTCTCGTCACCGGCGCTGCCGGATTCATTGGGTCTCACCTCACGCGGCGCCTGCTCGATCGCGGTGACCAGGTCATCGGCCTCGACAACCTCAACGACTACTACGACCCCCGTTTGAAGGAAGCGCGGCTCGCGCGCCTCGAAGGCCACGAAGCCTTTCACTTCATCCGCGGCGACGTTGCCGATCAGGCGGAGATGACCGAGCTGTTCGCGACGCACAAGCCGCAGCGCGTCGTTCATCTCGCTGCACAGGCGGGTGTGCGCTACTCGCTCACCAATCCGCACGCGTACACGCACAGCAACATCACAGGGTTTCTCAACATCCTCGAGGGCTGCCGCCACAACGGCGTCGAGCATCTCGTGTTCGCGTCGTCGAGTTCCGTCTACGGCATGAACACGCGTCAGCCGTTCTCCGAGCACCACAACGTCGATCATCCCGTTTCGCTTTACGCGGCGACGAAGAAAGCGAACGAGCTGATGGCGCATACGTACGCCCATCTGTACGGACTTCCGTGCACCGGCCTTCGCTTCTTCACGGTGTATGGACCGTGGGGAAGGCCGGACATGGCGCTGTTCCGCTTCACGCGCGGCATCCTCGCCGATGAGCCGATCCCTGTGTACAACGAGGGGAAGATGGTGCGCGACTTCACGTACGTCGACGACATCGTCGAGGGTGTGATCCGCACGACCGATCATGTGGCCGCGCCCGATCCGAACTGGACCGGCGCCGCGCCCGATCCCGCACGCAGCAGCGCGCCGTATCGCGTCTTCAACATCGGCAACAACAACCCCGTGCAACTCCTCGAGTACATCGCCGTGCTCGAAGAATGTCTCGGGAAAAAAGCGCGCATGGAGCTGTTGCCGATGCAGCCGGGCGACGTACCATCGACCATGGCCGACGTCTCGGAGCTCGAGTCCGCTGTCGGATTTCGTCCGCAGACGAGCGTGCGCGATGGCATCGCGGCGTTCGTGAAGTGGTACAAGGATTATTACCGCGTCGGCTGAACGGCCGGCGCTGACCTCTATGTGCGGCCTCGTTGGATTCCTCGGTGGACGTTTACCTGCGAACGAACGCGCCGCGGCCGTGTCGCGAATGGCGCTGCGCATCGCGCATCGCGGCCCTGACGATTCCGGCGAATACGTCGACGAGCGGGCCGGCTACGCGATCGGCTTCCGCCGTCTGTCGATCGTCGATCTCTCGCCCGCGGGCCATCAGCCGATGCAGTCCGCGACCGGCCGTTACGTCATGGCGTTCAACGGCGAGGTCTACAACTTCGAACAGATTCGCGCGGAGCTGCAGAGCCGCGGCCTCGCTCCGTCGTGGCGCGGCCACTCCGATTCCGAGGTGATGCTGGCGGCGTTCGAAGCGTGGGGGGTGGAGCAGGCGGTCAAACGCTTCATCGGCATGTTCGCGATCGCATTGTGGGATCGCAGCGAACAGCGCGTGCATCTCGTGCGCGATCGCATGGGCGTCAAGCCGCTCTACTTCGCGCGCTGCGGCAAGACCATTTTGTTCGGCTCCGAGTTGAAAGCGCTGCGGGCGCATCCTGAGTTCAACTGCGAGATCGATCGGGATGCGCTCGATGCGTACTTTCGATTTGCGTACATCCCGACGCCGCTGACGATTTACAAAGGCGTCGAGAAGATCGTCCCCGGCACGATCGTGAGCGTGACCGCATCGGGCCGCGTCGAGCGCACGACCTACTGGTCTGCGGCTGCCGCGGCCGAAGCAGGTGCGGCGAATCGCTTCCGCGGCACCGAAGACGAGGCGGCCGATCAGCTCGAAGCATTGCTGCGCGACGCGGTCGGGCTGCGCATGATCGCCGACGTTCCGCTGGGCGTGTTTCTCTCCGGCGGCATCGACTCTTCGATCGTCACCGCGCTCATGCAGGCGCAGGCGGCGACGCCGGTGAAGACGTTCTCGATCGGATTCGCCGAAGAGGGCTACGACGAGGCGAAACATGCGGCCGCGGTTGCGGGTCATCTGCAGACGCAACACACCGAGCAATACGTCACTCCCGCGGAAGCGATGGCCGTGATCCCGCGCCTCGGCGAGATGTACGACGAGCCGTTCGCCGACTCCTCGCAGATCCCGACGCATCTCGTCTCCGCGATGGCGAGGCGTCATGTGACGGTCAGTCTCTCCGGCGACGGCGGCGACGAATTGTTCGGCGGCTACTACCGCTACTTCATGGGGCAGCGTGCGTGGAAGTACATCTCGCGCGTGCCGCGTCCGTTGCGCTCGGTGACCGCGAATGCGATTCGTTCGGTCAACAAATCGACCTGGGATCGCTGGGCCGATCGCGCGCAGCGCCTCCTGCCGAAGCACATGGAGCAGAACCGCGCGGGCGAGCGTCTGCACAAACTCTCGCGCATTCTTTCGAGCCGCGACGAAGACGCGATGTACTTCGAGCTCGTCACGCACTGGCCGGGCATCGTCGTCGGCGGGAAAGAAGCGCCGCTGCCGCTGACGGATCGCTCGCGCTGGCCGAAGCTCTCCGATCCCGTCGAGCGGATGATGTACTTCGATCAGGTGTCGTACATGCTCGACGACATTCTGGTGAAGGTCGATCGCGCGAGCATGGCCACCAGTCTCGAAGCGCGCGAGCCGCTGCTCGATCACCGGCTGGTGGAGTTCGCGTGGACGCTGCCGCTTTCGATGAAAGTGCGCGAAGGGCAGGGGAAGTGGCTGCTGCGCAAAGTGCTGTATCGCCACATTCCTCGCGAACTGGTCGAGCGTCCGAAGATGGGCTTCGGCATTCCGATCGGCGACTGGCTGCGCGGACCGATGCGCGAATGGGCCGAGGCGCTGCTGGATGAGCGGAGAATCCGGGAGGAGGGGTTCCTCGATCCGACGCTGATCCGCCGCGCGTGGACCGACCATCTCGCGGGACGCGGCGAATGGCAGCATTACCTCTGGATCGCCCTGATGTTCCAGGCGTGGAACGAGGCGACGCACGAGACGGCGCTCGAGAGCGTGCCGCTCGCGATCTCGCGCTGATGGTCGCGCGGCTCGCGTCCGTCTATCTCTGCTATTTCGGATTGCGCCAGCCGCTCGTGCAGACGCAGGTGTTGCCGTACCTGCGCGAGCTCGCGTCGAGCGCTGTGGACGTCGCGCTGCTGACGTTCGAGCCCAAAGGCGCGTGGGACGAGGCGAGTGCGGCGCAGGCGCGCGATGCGCTGCAACGCGATGGGATCACCTGGTACGCCGCGCGGTATCACAAGCGCCCGACGCTCCCCGCGACGCTGTATGACATCGCGGTTGGCGCATTGCGCGCGGCGCGCATTGCGAGGAAGCATCGCGCCACGCTGCTGCACGCACGCAGTCACGTTCCGGCCATGATGGCGCTGCTTGCGAAGAAATTCACAGGGGCGAAAGTGCTCTTCGATATCCGCGGATTGCTCGCGGACGAATACGCGGATGCCGGTCACTGGAAACGCGAGGGGCTGCTCTATCGCCTCACGAAAGCGGCCGAGCGGGCGCTGGTGCGCAACGCGGATGGATTCGTCGTCCTCACCGAACGCGCACGCCGCGAGTTGTTCGATGGTGCGACGAAGCCGTTGGAAGTGATTCCCTGTTGCACTGATGCCGCACGTTTCGCGCATGCCGATGCGCGGGCGCGTGTGCGGGGCACGTTGAACGCCGGCGACAGAATCGTCATCGCGTATACCGGCTCGCTCGGCGGCGCGTATCTCACGCGCGAGCTGGCGGAGTTCTTCGCCGCCGCAAAGTCCGTTGACGCGCGTGTGTTTCCGCTCGTCCTCACGCAGAGCGAGCCGGCCGGCTTCATCGCACAGCTGGAAGCGCTCGGCTTTGCGAAAGGGGAGTATTTCGCCGGCTTCGCGCCGCCGGAGGAGTTGCCGGAGTATCTCGCTGCCGCCGACATCGCCATCGCCATGCTCAAGCCGACCTATTCGAAACTGGCCATGTCGCCCACCAAGTTCGCCGAATATCTCGCCAGCGGTTTGCCGGTGATCGTGCCGAAAGGCATCGGTGACCTCGATGAACAGGTCGAGCGCGAACGTGTGGGCGTGCTGTTCGACGGCTTCGACGCTGCAACGTATCGCGATGCATTCACGCGGGTCGAAGC
>JALYOB010000428.1 GCA_030857085.1 Acidobacteriota bacterium
GTGCTGGTTGGTGAGAGGTTGGACCGGATACTCCTCGACGTACGTTCCGCTGGCGGTCAGAGTCGTGGCCGACCGGCGGTTGCCGTATTCGTCATGGGTGAACGTCTGCGCGTTGCTCGTGTTGCCGACAGTTTTGGCGGTCGCCGAGACCAACCGGCCGACGCGATCGTAGCGATACTGATCGTCGCCGATGGATTTGATGTTGCCGACGCCGTCGTAGCCGTACGATCCACTCGACCAGAGAACCGGCGACTGCGTCCACTCGGAGCGAGGCTGGAGTGTCGCGGCTGCGGCCGGTGGGGTTTGGAGTGCAGGCGGAGGTGCGCTGTCGACGCGCGGGAGCCCGGCCGAATCGGTGTCGCGTTGCTCGTCGACGCGGACCACACGGGCATCGGCACTGATGGCTCTGGCGCGTGCGGGCGTCGTGACGGTCAGAAAGCCGTGGAAGCCGGAGGCGGCGAATGGCTCGATACGAACGCCATACGCGCGGCTCACTGCACCGGCAATGGCGTCGAAGTCTGCATCCTCAGAGCCGGCGAGGGTGACCAGAAACTGAGCGGTGATGCGGTCGTGGGCGCTCGTCGCGAAGAACTTTTCACTGCCGTCCGCGAACGCCGCGCAGGAAATGAGCAAGCACAGGACCGCGACAGCGGTGCGCCGGATCGATTGGTTCATGGTGGGTGTGATGGTTTTCATGAGGCCGTGCCTAGAAAGAATACGCCCGATCGCAACACCGTCTTGGCGGCACCACGGGAGCGATGCACGTCCGTTCGCGCCGCAGCTGCCGTTCACACGAACCCGATATTTCGTAGTCGCAGCGGGAGTGACGCTGAGATTACGGTTGTTCGTTCCGACCGGCTTGGAAGTGACGCCGGCTGCGCCTTCATCCACTGGTAAGACAGACCGTCCGTAACCGAGAGCGTCGTACCGGTCCCAGGCTCGGCGATCGCGACACGGCACCTGCGCCACAAACGGCCAGACCGTCGGGATGGACAAACCGAAGTGGGGTATTCAGCGCCTTGCCGCTACGCGCGGCGTGCGGAGGTGGTCGAGATTGCCGTACGGTCGAAATAACGCGAAGCTCGGCTTCAAGAGTCTGACTCGTTTGGTCGCTCCATTTCGCCAAAACGAAGCTTCCAAGGCTCGTACAAACAAGCGCAACGAGAACTCCGGCGATTCGGATACGGAACCTAGTCGCAGTATCGAACGCTCCTCCTACTGCCATACTCAGGATCTCGAAGTGAAAGACGAACAGGATTACGGCAGTGCATGGATACGACCACAGGCGCTTTCCGTTCCAGAGAGCGCGAGCGATGATGGTTGTAAATAGATAACCGGTCACGAAGAACATCATGAGTATCCCGGCGCCGTGTCCAAAGACAGCCTTCATGAACTCGTTTGGGTCGTGCGCCAACAGGGCAAGAAACACTGCCAGCAAAACTATCTCGAAGGTAATCTCCAATGCCCACGTGGTCAGCCGCTCTATCATCAGCAGCCGCCAGTGACGTCGCAACCGCCCGTCTGCCCGATGTGTCTGACGAGCGCGTTTCCGATGGGCTCGCGGTCACTCTGCCTCGCGAACTCGACGTCCCGACCGAGGCTCTTGCGCACCGCGTCCAACACAACAGCGTAGGCGCGGTCAGTGCCGGATAGGTTTACAAGAAGACCAGCGAATTTTCCGTTCAGCGCGTCATTGCTTTGCGTGATCGCCTTGCTGTACGCCTGGGGATCTGCGTTCCGAAGCGCATTTAGCTGACTTTGCACCAAACTCTGCTCATTGTGGACCAGTTGCTGATCCAGATTGGGCCACGCAGCGTCCCATTCTGAATCGCCGCCGCCTCTTCCTCGTTTAGCTTCTCAAGCTTCTGTCCCACGCGCTCTAAAAAGCTCGCAGTTTCCGTCGACACCAAGGCGCCACTGACTGGAGTAGCCACGTTGGCCAGTGCTTGTGATACTGCATTTGCGGCGGCGAAGAACCGCGTCCGAGAATGAATACGCGGATTGGCATCCATCCGACTGTATTCAGACGCGCGAGTGCAGAAGCCGCTACCCGGTAGACCGGCGGGAGGTCGGCGACATCTGGACCGCGCTGCTCGTCCACGCGAGCCACGCGCGCCTCGGTGCCGATCGTTCGTGCGCGCGACGGCGTCGTGACGGTGAGAAACCCGCGGAACCCTTCGGCCGCGAACGGTTCGATTCGGACGCTGTACGCACGCGCAACGGCGGCAACGACGGAGTCCGCCTCGGCGCCCCGTACGTCATTGATCGTGACGAGGTACGCGGCGGTAACCGGTTCCTGCGCGGACACTGCGTGGAACTTTTCGGCGTCCGCTGCAGCCAGACGCACGGCTGCGACGAGCAGCAGGAGCAGCGTCGCGAGCCGTCGGGAAAATGTCATCGGGATCATTATCGTTCTCATTGGCCTAGAAGGAAATCGAGGCGTCGGCATAGCAGCCCGTGACGGAGTCGGTGACCCGGACCCAATAAGTGACCGGAGGCTTGGGCGCCACCTGCGGGGTCGGATAGTTGGTGAGATACGTCGACGCGGCCACGTTGCCGATAGGACCCCGATACCAGTCGTAAGTGACCGACTGTCCTTCGTCGAGTTGAACGACGGCTTCGAGCCGATATGTACCGGTGTAAACGCGGAACGCGTTGATATAGCGCAACGCGGGCTTCTGATTGAGCACGAACATCGCCGGCTCGCTCACCCGGAGCGCCGCGCCACTCGAAACCTCGGCCTGGACATACATTGGCGCCGACGTCACGGCGGCGGTGATCTGCGCACCGGTCTGAGGCATCGTCTGCCACGATCCATTCTCCGTGCGCGAGCACCACTGATAAGAGAGTTGCGTCCCGATCGCGGTGACGGAAAGGGTCACGTTCTGTCTGCCACCGCCGACTGGATGCTCCGTGATCGTCGGGTAAATGTAGACATTTGCGAGCGTGCTGTCGGCTGTACCACAACTTCCTGTGACGCGAACCCAGAAAGTCGTCGTCCTGGGAGGCGAAACTCCAAATGAGCGGCTGTTGGTCCCGACGGGTTTCGTCGTGACGCCGAGGGCGCTTTCATACCACTGGTACGACGGGCCGGCGCCTGTTGCTGTGACGGGAAGCGTCGTGCCGGTGTCCGGCTCGAGAGAAATCTTCGATTGGCTGCGCTTGATCGGTTATTCCGCAACAGCGCTGCGCTCATGGAAGCATGCGTTTTGCCATTTCGTCGATTTGCACGAGCGCCTCAACGAGAACGTCGGGCGGACAATAACCGTGCGCTTCAATGTAATGAACGATCAAGTCTGGGCAAGCGTACGTTACACCCTTTGGCGACTGCACCCACACTTCAGCGGATCCAAGCTGTCGTGTACAGTTTTGCCACGAGACTGTAGGAGGAGAAACAGGCGGCTCTTGGGCGCACAAGTCGCAGCGATGAAAGCCACGCGTCTAATTGACGGGGGCTAATGCGACAAGCCTACGCAACTGATCTACGGCTGCACCTGGCACCGCTCCTTTTTCATACTCGTGCGCCGCATCAAGCCAGCCAACGCTGAGCGCTGCGGGTCGTCCCGGTAAATAAGAGTATGGGGCGAGCTCACTGAAATACGCCATAAGTCACCACCGACGAGGGGACCGACCACCTGTGAACGTTCTGCTGTCGTTGAGCAATCGAATACGTCCGCGCGAGGTGTGCGTCACGCTGCAGTGCTTCGTAGGTCATTAGTGATACTGAGCACTCAGTGAGTCGCAAATCGAGCGCACACTCCATCGGTTAGCAGCACTACTTCGGCGCACGCAGCGGACTCTTCCGAAGCCGTCGAGCCGCGCCACAGGATCGGAACTGACTAGTCATTGATGTCATACCAATAAAAGACACCGCCGAGGTGTTCGTACGAAGGGTGGTGTTTCGGCGGCTTAAACGTCGGGTCAAGAGCGACAAACAACCCTGCGTCGCGAACAAAGAAGGAATGCGTACACACAAACACACCCGCGCGGTCGATTATCACCTTTTCTGGTTCGAAATCTCGAAAGACCTGTGGCCACTCTCCTGCCGGAAGTTCTCCGCTCAAATCGGAGCGACGCTGTTTCCATACGCGCTCCGCTTCGCGTAACAACATGGCCTTATCACTGCGCGCGAGCGTTTGCTCCACGCGGTGTTTGTGACGCTCGCCGCCACACCCAAGCGTAAGTGTCACAAGAGCGCAAGCCATGACGAGCAGCCCCGCCTGGCACCGAAATGCTTCGATTATGGCGGGCACGGGCCTCCCTCCCCTGTACAGGGCAGTCCATTCTTGGCATCCCTTCCAGATTGACCGGGACCTCCGCTGCCGGATGCTCCGTGGTCGACCTGATCGGGAGGTAAAAGCATGTAGTTAGGGGCGTTCTGAGGGTCGGTAGCACCCAGTTCCGTCAGATAT
>JALYOB010000429.1 GCA_030857085.1 Acidobacteriota bacterium
TGGGAGTGCCGGGGCCGGGGGAAATCACAATGGCTTTCGGTTTTGCGCCTAACAGAGCGGCAGGCTCGAATGCGTCATTGCGGATGACTTCGAGCGGCTCGCCAGCAAGGCGCTCGATCTGCTGGACCAGATTCCAGGTGAAGGAGTCGTAGTTATCGACGACGGTGATCACGATGATTTCCTCGCTTGACGGGCATCGGTGGCGGAGCGGTCAGAGACACCATCGCCAGGGACGCCAACGGGAAATCAGCCGGGAATGTTGCGCGGAGCGGGGGCTAGCGGAGCCAAAGACACGAGCCGGCGGTGAAGCGCTGCACGGGCTCGGTCGTCCTGATGGGGGGATTCATGGCGGGGGAATGGTAGCACGGAGTTCCTCGGGGTTCCTCGGAGTTCCTCGGAGTACCTCGGAGTTCCTCGGAGTTCCTCGGGTTCCTCGGAGGGTAGTCGGATTGGCCCCTGCCGTAGTGCGACGCCCCTCATCCGCCCTTCGGGCACCTTCTCCCCGCGGCGCGGGGAGAAGGGGAAGAGGGCTATGTCTCCCCTCGCCCCGCTTGCGGGGAGAGGGTGACCGAAGGCCGGGTGAGGGGCTGGGCCTACTCGCGAATCGCGATCACTACGCCCGGCTCTTCGTTCTGCATGGTCAGGCGCAATTTGGACGACTCGAGGGGGACGGCTTCGATCTGTTGGAGGGCGCCGAGGTCTTTGCCGCTGCCGGCCATGCGCTGGAGCTCCTCCCCTTTGGGCCAGAGCCGGGTGTCGATCGAACGGATGGCCTCGTTGTACTTTTCGACGGTCTTGCCGAGGCGGGTGCCAATTTCGGCGAAGAGATCCATGACCCGGACGAAACGGGTGAACAGCTCGACCGCCGCGTCGTGCATTTTTTTCGCGTTTTCCTCGGTTTTCTCCGCTTTCCAGCTGGCGGCGATCGCGCGCAGTAAAGGAAGAAGGATGGTCGGCGAGGCGAGAAAAATCTTTTTCTCGGTGGCGTACTCGATGAGCGTGACGTCTGTGGCGAGCGCGGCGGAGAGGAAGTGCTCGCCGGGGATGAACATCACTGTGAAGTCGAGCGTGTTGCCGATGCTGGCCTGGTACTCCTTTTTCGCAAGCGCATCGACGTGGCGGCGGATGTTTTTCGCGTGCGCGTCGAGGTACATCTGCTTGCGCGCTTCGTCGAGCTCGCTGCAGGCGGCGATGTAGTCGCTGAGCGGCGCCTTGGCGTCGACGGCGATGACGCGGCCGTTGGGGAGATTGATGATCACGTCCGGACGAAGCCGCTTGCCGTCTTCGGTGGTGAAGGTCTGCTGGGTGTCGAAGTCGCGGCAGTACTCGCTCATGCCCGCCATTTCGACGCAGCGCTTGAGCGAGAGCTCGCCCCACGAGCCCTGGACTGTGGGCGATTGCAATGCATTGGCGAGGCGCGAGGCTTCACGCTGCGCCGTTTCCTGTGCGGCGAGGAGGGTGCGGATCTGCTCCTGCAATCCGCCATAGCTCTCATTGCGCGCGCGCTCGCTCTTCACGACTTCGGCGCGGTACTGGTCGAGCATCTCGCGGACGGGATTGAGCAGCGCGACGAGCTCGGCCTGTTTGGTGTCGAGCGCGCCCGCGACCTGATTCTTGTTGGTCTGCACGAGCGATTCGCTGACGTCTTTGAATGCCTTCTGGGCGAGTGCGGCAAAGCTGTCTTCGATCTGCTTCTGCAGAAGCGTGTGATTCGTCAACAGTTTCTCCGCCTCGGAGATCCGCGTCTCGGCCGTCGCCTCGGCGATCGCCTTCGCCTGCTGCGCCTGTTCGAGCCGCTGCTGCAGCATCGCGCGAGCGGCGTCGCTCTTCTCACGCTCGGCGCGCGCGACGTCGCGCTCCGCGTTCGCGCGCTCCCGTTCGGCGGACACGCTCTGCAACTGGGAGAGCACACGCTGGAGCTCGGCGCGTTTCGTTGCGCTCCCACCCATCCATCCCCCGACCGCGCCCAGAACGAGCGCGATCACGCAAACCAAAAGCACCGTGATCGTCATGCCGGTAATGGTCTCACAGGGAGATCGTTTCGAGGGCGGCGATCACGCGCTCGACGTCGCTCGCGTCGTTGTAGAAATGGGGCGAAAAGCGGAGAAATCCTTCGCGCGGCGCGCAGACGATGTTTCGCTCTTCGAGTTGGCGGTGCCACCAGAGGAGCGACTTCTCTCCAATTGGTAGAGCGGCGGCGATGATCGTGGAGCGGATCGGATGGGGTGAGGCGACCTCGAAGCCGATCCGTTTCAGCTCGTCAGCGAGGTGCGTGGCGACGGCGACCGCCCGTTCCGCAACGACGCTCATCCCGATCTCCAGCAGGAGGTCGATCGCCGCCCGAAGGCCATAGATGCCGTTGGTATTGAGCGAGCCGGCCTCGAAGCGGCGGGCGTCCGGCAGCCATTCGGTGCCGCATCCGATGAACCTGCCGCCGCGCTGAACGTTCGTCCAGCCGCTTTCGAGCACGCGCAGTCGATCGAGCTTTGCGGCGTTGACGTAGAAGATCGCCGCCCCTTCCGGCCCGCACATCCACTTATGACCATCCGCGGCGAGAAAGTCGATCTGCGACCTGCGGACATCGATGGGCAATACGCCGACGCTTTGAATGGCGTCGACACAGAAGAGGATGTTGCGCGACGCGCACAATGCACCGATTGCGTCCAGATCGGCAACATAGCCATTGTGGAATGCAACCGAGGACACGGTCACAATGCGCGTGCGCTGGTCGATTAATGGCTCGATGTGCTCTATCGACGGTTCTGTCGCGACACGGCACTCGACGCCAATTTCCCCGAGCCGTTTCCACGGCGTCCAATTCGAGGGAAATTCGAGCGCAGTGGTGACGACATTGTCACCCTCCCGCCAATCGAGCCCACCAGCAACAAAGGACAATCCCTCGGAAGTGTTCTTGAGGATGGCGATTTCAGCCGGCTCGGCATTGATCAATCGCGCCGCCGATTCGCGCAGCCGATCGATTTCCGCATACCACTCGCGCCAATGCAAAGCACCGTAATCCCGCTGATCCCGCGCATGCCGCTCCATCGCCTCGGCCGCACGGGTCGATAGTGGCCCAACCGCGGCGTGGTTGAAGTAGACGATGTTGCGGGTGACGGGGAAGAGGTGGCGGTGCATGGCTTGATTGTCCGTTGTCGGTTGTCGGTTCTCGGTTGTCGGCGGAACGTCACCCTGAACGGATAACGGATAACGGATAACGGATAACGGACAACCTCTACCTCAATAGCGCGCAACCTCCGCGCAATAACCCTCATAGTTCCGCCGCATCTCCCCCATCGAATCGCCGCCGAATTTCTCACGCATGGCGGTGGCGAGCACAATGGCCAGCATGGCTTCGCATACGACGCCACACGCCGGTACCGCCGTCACGTCGCTGCGTTCCCATTGGGAGCGATGCGGCTCGCGCGTCTCCGTGTCCACAGACGGCAGGCCGCGGCGCAGCGTCGAAATCGGCTTCATGTAAGCGCGCACCACGACGTCTTCGCCGTTCGTCACGCCACCCTCCAATCCTCCGGCGCGGTTGGATTGTCTGTAGTAGCGGCGCTCTTCGTCGAAATAGAGCGGGTCATGCACCGCGGACCCTGTGCGGGTTGCGGCGGCAACGCCGTCGCCAATCGCCACGGCTTTGACGGCGTGGATCGACAGGATGGCCTGGGCGATGCGGCCGTCGAGTTTTTCGTTCCACTGCACATACGACCCGAGGCCGACCGGGACGCCGCGGGCGGCAACGACGATCGTGCCGCCTAACGTCTCCCCCAGCTCGCGAGCGTGGTCGACGGCCGCGATCATCGCCGGCTCGTGCTCGCGATGGAATGCCCGCAGAGGCGATTCGTCGTCGACGTCAAGCAATTCTTCCCAGGTTGGAGAGGCGTTCGGATCACCGGCATCGCCCACACTGGCAACGCCGGAGCGGATCTCGATGCCGAACGCGCGCAGCAGTTCTTTGGCGATCGCTCCCGCAGCCACGCGCGAGGCGGTCTCCCGCGCGGACGCGCGCTCGAGGATGTCGCGGAGATCGCGGCGGTTGTATTTCATCCCGCCGGGGAGATCGACGTGGCCCGGCCGCGGCGCATGCACGCGGCGCTTGTGCGCCTCCGCTTCGTTCACCTCCCACGGATCCATCGCGCCGCGCCAGTTGTCGAAGTCGCAATTGCGGATGGTCATCGCGATCGGCGACCCAAGGGTTTCGCCGCCGCGGACACCCGCCGTGATTTCGGCTTCGTCGGATTCGATCTTCATCCGCCCGCCGCGGCCATACCCATGCTGGCGGCGCCGGAGGTCGGCGTTGATGCGATCGCGATCGAGCTTCAGGCCGGCGGGGATGCCGGTCACGAGGATCGTGAGCTGCGGTCCGTGCGACTCGCCGGCGGTGGTGAAGTGCAT
>JALYOB010000430.1 GCA_030857085.1 Acidobacteriota bacterium
GGTGAGGACGCCCGCCGGGCTGATCGCCGGCTGCACGCTGAAGAGCGAGTTCTTGTCGTTGCTGACGGTGAAGGTGACGGTCTGCGCCACCTCGTCCGCGGGACCGGCGCTGATACCGTTCGCCCAGGCGAGGTTGTACGGCGCGCTGTCTTCGAGGACCATGACGTCGGCGCCCTTGGTGAAGACCGGCGCGTCGTTGATCGCGGTCAGAGTGATGGTGACGTTGTCGACGTCCTGCAGCGCGCCGCCCGAACCGCTGTTGCCGAGGTCCGTGGTGGTGAGCGTCAGCTGGGCGGTGGTGGTCACGTTCAGCGCGGGGGTGAACGTCAGACCGTTGAGAGCGGAGTTGATCTGAGCGATCGTGCCCGCGATCACGACATGCGCCGTTCCGTCGCCGGTGACGTTCGCGCCCGAAGCCGGTGCAACCGCGACGGTGCCGGACACGACATCGATCGTCGTCTGCACGTTCGACGTTCCGGCGTCGACGTCGCTGATCGAGAGCGCGTTCCCCTTGCCGGCCGAGAACGTGAACGGCATGTCCTCGAAGCTGCTCTGCGCGCCCGGCATGTTGTTGATCGGCGCGTCATTCACGCCGGTGATGGTGATCGTGAAGATCTGCGGCGCGCTGGTGTTGCTGCCGCCGTTCGCGGTGCCGCCGTTGTCCGAGAGCGTGACCGTCACGGTGGCGACGCCGCTCGCGTTCGGAGCCGGCGCGTAGGTCAGCGTGCCGTTCGGCGCGATCGCCGGCTGCACGTTGAAGAGGCCATTGTTGTTGTTCGAGACGTTGAACGTCAGCAGCTGGCCCGTTTCATCGGCCGGTCCGGCGAGCATGCCGCTCGCCCAAGCGCCGACGGTCTGCGCCGGGCTGTCTTCGCCGACCGACTGATCGGCGCCCTTGACGAACGACGGCGCGTCGTTGACCGCATTGATCGTGATCGTGAAGATCGTCGGCGATGAGAGGTTGGCGTTCGGCGCCGTGCTGCTGCCGTTGTCACGGAGCGTGACGGTGACGTTCGCGGTGCCGACCGAGTTCGGGGCCGGAGTGAAGGTCAGTACGCCCGACGGCGAGAGGGCCGGAGCGACCGCGAAGAGCGCGCCGTTGTTGTTCGTGACGTCGAACGTGAGCGTCTGCACGCCCTGCTCGTCGGCGGGGCCGGCGAGGATCGACGTCGCCCACGGGCCGCTGAACGCGCCGCTGTCTTCGAAGGCGTTGACGTTGTTGCCGGCGGCGAACGACGGCGCGTCGTTGACCGGCGTCACCGTGATCGTGACCGTGGCGTTGTTCGAGTACGCGTTCTGGTCGTAGAGGCGGAAGGTGAAGCTGTCGGTGCCGTTGAAGTTCGGCGCCGGAACGTAGAGGTACGAGCCGTTCGGATTGAGCGTGAGCGTGCCGTGCTGGACGTCCGTCACCACCGACGCCGTCAGCGCGTTGCCGTCTTCATCGCTCGAACCGGCGAGCACGCCCGGAACCGCGACGTTGAGCGTGCCGTCTTCGAGCACCGTCTGCGTGCCGTTCACCGCCAGCGGCGCGTCGTTCGCGTCCGTCAGGTTGATGGTGATGTTGGCGATGTCGCTCAGCTGCGGCACGCCGTTGTCGCGAGCGCGCACGGAGAGGACGAATTGCGGCGTCGTCTCGAAGTTGAGCGCCGACGGCGTGGCCACGGTGATGACGCCCGTCGCCGCGTTGATGGCGAAGGCGCTGTTCGTGTTGCCGGAGAGGATCGAGAAGGTGTGCGAGTCGGCAGTGTCGACGTCGTTCACCTTCACCGTCCCCACCACCGCACCGGCAGCGAGGTTCTCGGCGATGGTGATCGTGGCCGGCTTCACGACCGGCGCGTCGTTGACCGAGGCGATGGTGATCGTGACCGTCGCGGTGTCGGTCGACTTGCCGTCATTGATCGTGTAGCTGAAGGTGTCGGTGCCGAAGAAGTTCGGCGCGGGGCTGTACGTGAAGCCGCCGTTCGGCGCGAGGACGACCGTGCCGTGCGACGGTCCCGGCGCGACGATCGCCACCGTCAGCGGGTCGCTGTCGGCGTCGGAGTCGTTCTGAGTCACGCCCGGCGCGGCGACGTTCAGCGGCGCGTCTTCGTTCGTGTTGTACGCGTCGTCGGTTGCCACGGGCGCGCTGTTGCTGCCGGTCGCGACCGAAATGCGAACGCGCGCGGCGTTCGAGTCTTTCGTCCCGTTCGTCGCCTTGTATTCGAAGGCGTCGTTCTCGGTGGAGGCAGGATCGTTCGGCGTGTACGTGAAGCTGCCGTCCGGGTTGAGCGTCACGTTGCCGTGCGCGGCCGGGCTGACCGGCGTCGCGGTGAGCGGCTGACCGTTCGGGTCTCCGTCGTTCGCGAGCACGCCCGGCGTTGCCACCGACAGCGGCTTGCCGGCAGGACGGGTGTAGCGGTCGTCCTGCGCGAACGGAGCGCTGTTCGAGAGATTCGCGTCGAAGCGGAAGTAGAGGTTGTCGGTCTCGCTGTCGCTGAACGCGTACAGACGGATGATGCGGAGCGCCGAGTTGCCGCTCGAGGCGATGCCGTCGACGAGGATGCTGAGGCCCGTCCAGTCGTCGCCGATGCCGTCGAGCGTGATCACGCGCGCGTTGCCGGGCGACGCCGTCGAGCGGCGCTTGCCGATGCGCGGACCGGGATAGGTGATCATCGTGCCGTCGGGACGGAGGATCGCGGTGTGAACCGCGGCGCCCTGACTCGCCTCGATGCCGACGCGCATGTTCGACGGGCGCGCGCTGCCGAAGGCGGCGAACGGGATGCGCGACTCGACGAGCACGTTGCCGCTCGCGGGAACGAAGCCGGCGGGCCAGCCGCCGTTGTCGATGTCGATTGCCGAGCCGAGGGCGTTGTTCGCGCAGACCTGCCGGAACGTGCGCGAGACGGTGCCGGAGGTGTCGTCCGTGGCGACGCGGGTCACGAAGACCTGATCGACGCCCGGCATTCCGGAGACCGTGCAGCCGCTCGCCGCGTCGTTATCGACGTCGAGCAGCACGCGGAAATCCGTAGTAGCGGCATGCGCTCCCAACGGAAAAACGGCAAAAAACAGAGCAATGAGGATCCCGCGGAAACGCATCATGACGACCTCTTTTCGACTGTGGAGCTACGCCGGCCGGACACACGACCGCCGCTTTTTCCGATTTGGACGAGGCTGATGATAACAGTTTCCGAGTTGTTTCATGCCCGACGGAGTAAATCTGAATAAAAAAACCGGCGGCTTCCGCCGCCGGTCTCAACCCACCCTGCGCACGCCCGGGGGAGCGCACGCCACATCCACGGGCCTCCGTCTGACCCGAAGCTCTTATCGGACTTCGATTTGCGTCGCGAGGACGCTGTTCTCGCCGCTCTTTTTCCCTTCCACTTTCACCCGGTCGCCACTGTTCAGACCGGCGAGCGTGGCGGGTTTGCCGGCTTTCTCGATTCTGGTCGAAGCGTCGGTCTGCACCGTCACGCTCGAGGTCTCCGTCTTGACCGTAAGGGTCGTGCCGCCGATGGCGGTGATGGTGCCGGAGAGGCGCACTTCGTCCTCGCCGCTGCGCGTCTCCTGCACGAGGACCAGCGTGGCGGTCTTCGTCGCGCCGTCGGCGGACGCGGTCGCCTTCACGTGCACGCGCATGCCCGGCTTGATGTCGGTTGCCGCGATCGGCGCGGAGCCTTTGCGGATCACCGTCGATGCGTTGAGCACGAACGTCACCTCGCCCGCCCGAGAGTCGGTGAGGACGAGCTGCGTCGCCGTCACGCTGACGACCGTTCCTTCGAACTCGCGCGCGGCCGCCTTCTCCTTCTCTTCGTCTTCTTCGTCGTTCTGGACGAGGACCAGAATCGCGGAAAGTCCGGCGTCGCCTCGACTCGCCTTCACGTGCACACGCGTATCGACGGCAAGGTCCGCTGCGGCGATGGTCGTTTTGCCTTTCCGAATGACCGTGCCGGCGGCAATGGCGATCGTCTCTTCGACGCCCTTCGAGGAGAAGACGACGATCTTGGTCGCGCTCGCGCTGCGGACGAGGCCTTCGATTTCGATCGCCTTCACGCCACTGGCGCTGCCCGCGCCGCGGCGCTTGCCGGTTTTGGCGGCGGTCTTGTCGAGCTCCACCACGAGGGCACCGCTGCCGCTCGCGACGCGGAGGGACGCCGCGACACCGTCGGATGCGCGATCGAAGTCGAGCCGCGCGTCCTGCGGTGCTCCGGCGAAGGCGAACACGCCGTCCGCCTCGAGGATGGTCCGGAGGCCGGTGCCGCGCACGGTCACGGTCACGTCGGCCGGGCTGCTGCCGTCGGTCATGACGACCTGGCCGCGGAGAACCGCGCCGCCGTACGTGCTGGTGACGTCGTCCGCGTTCTCTCTCCCCTGGCAGCTCACGAGCGCCAGCAGTGCCGCAATCATCATCAGAACCT
>JALYOB010000431.1 GCA_030857085.1 Acidobacteriota bacterium
ATCGAGTACAGCGCGCGTACGGGCTTGGCCAACCAGCGCTGCCGGCCCGTGGCCGGCCCGCCGGCGCCCCCGTCGTCTCTCTGTCGCCGAACCCCGACGTCCGCGGTCAATCTTTACTGCGCGGGGACGTACGTTGGGTCTTTGCTCTCGTTGTCGATCACTGAGCCGTAGGCGGTCACGCGGCCGGTGCCGCTGACGACCTCGACCGCGATGCGGGCGTTGTAGGTCTGCTGGCCGGGGTTCAGGCCGGCGACGGGGCGGAACTGGCGGAACTCATTCGGGGCGAGCGTCAGTTCCGTCGAGGCGGTCGTTTTCGTATCGGGGAGAAAGAGCGTGAGGCGGACGGTCGTTTCGTGGCCGGTGAGTTCCGCGAGACCGACGTTCGAGCGGAAGCGGGAGGACTCCTCGAGCTGCATCAGCTGCAGGGCGCGCTCGCCGAGACCAATTCCCTCGGCGGGAGTGACGCCGGGGATGAACTGGCCGTACGTGCCGCCGCCGGCGACTTCCGTATACGTGCGGCCCGTGGCCACGAGCGACGACTTGCTTGCGCTCGTGATGACGACCGAGCCGCCGGTGTTCGAGGCGTTGAAGAGAGCCGGCAGGATGTTGTCGAGCACCAGCACCTCGCCGGCGCGCACCGTGCGCGGCTGTGCGGTGACGGGCGCGCCGTTGCCTTGCGGGTAATAGGTGAGCTGGATCGGCATGTCCGTCGTGCCGCCGTTGAAGACGCGCAGGTCGGAGTGGAAATTGTCGGCGCGATTCGGCAGCTCGGCGATGCCGGGAACGACGTAGCGCGTTGCCTCGATCTTATCGGCGGCGACCGGCATCACCGCGAGCGGATCGGTGGTCACGTTATCGAGCACGGACGCGTAGGCGGTGACGGCGCCGGTGGGGGAGTCGACGGCGATCTCGATGCGGCCGTCTTCAAGTGAGGGGATGCCGCCGAAGTTCGGATCGGAGATGAACGAATTCATCTGGCGGTGCTCGCCGGGCATGAGCGAGAACGGCACTTCCTTCAGCAGATTGCCGACCGCGTTGAAGATGCGGATCCGGCCGCTGGCCGCTTCGCCCGAACCTTCCACGATGCCGAGGTTCGTGCGGAACTTCGTCGATTGTGCGATCTGCTGAAGGGAGAGCGTGGAGCTGCTGCTCGCCTCCGGCTGTCCCGGGATCGGAATCCCGGACAGGCGCTTCGTGGCGAACTTCGAGAACGGCATGGCGGCGATGAACTGTCCGTAGGTACCGCCGAGCGTACTTGCGTAAGTGCGGCTGGAGGCATAGGTGGCGGGGGAGGAAGTATTGAGCGGGCGAATTTCCAGCGAGCCGAAGCCGGAGTCGCCGGGGTTCTGCGTCGCGCCGTAGCCGAAGAAATTCTTCACGATGTCATTGAGGGCGATCGTCTGCTGCCCTTCCACCGTCACCAGCGTCGCCTTGCTGCTCTGCGTAGCGTCGGTGCGGGTCGGCGTCATCGTCACCTGATAGTCAACGGGTTGATTACCCGAGTTGGTGAGGCGGACGTCGGAGAGGAACTGCGCGGCTGCGCCGTTGACGTGCGTGACGATCGGGATCATCAGCGCATTGAGCGGCGGCAGCGACTTCGAGATCGGCATCACCGGCGTGACGAGGCTGACCGAGACCGGGATGTTGCTCGTGGCCGGTTGTCCGGTGACCGGATTGACCGCGGTGACGGCGAGCGTGCCGGTGTTCGCGCCCGGAGGCAGCGCGGCCGGGTTCGCGGTGACGGTCACGGTCGTGCCCTGCGGCGGTAGCGTGCCGGAGGAGGGGGTGACGGTGAGATACGGCTTGTCGGTGGTTGCGGTGAAGGTCGTGTTCGTGCCCGACTTGCCGAGGCCCTGGAAGCCGGGGATGAAGACCTTCATCTGGACGGGGTTCGTGCTGCCGAACGGCACCGCCACTTCCGCGTTCTTCGTTCCGGGTGCGGGCTCGGCCTGCACGACGGTGGTGCTGGTCGTCGAGAACGAAGGCTGGCCGCCGACGCAGTGCGTCGCGCGGACGCGGTAGTAGTAGATGGTGCTGGCCGGGAGATTGTCGTGGCGGAAGGTGGTCGAGAGGCCGTTCACCTGCCGCTGGGTGAGGTTCGCGGTGAAGTCGGCGCTGGTCGATTCTTCGACGAGGAACTGCGCGGACGGATCGGAGATCGCGCTCCAGGAGACCGTGTACTCGACGCCCGACTGCGTGACCGGCGGCGCGCTCACGGTGGGGATGCAGGTCGGCGTCGGCGCATTCGTGAACGCGAACGCGGATCCGACTTCCTCCTCTTCGGTGCCGATCCACGTCACCGCAACGAGCGGCACGTCCGCTGCGCCGCTGACGTGCACGGTGGAGCGGAAGCTCTGCCCCGGACCGATCGACCCTTCGCCGAAGCAGAGGGCGAACGAGATGTCGACGTCCTCACCGCCGCCGAGATCGCCCGAGCCGAAGCACTCGCTGACCGAGCCGAAGTTCGTCTCCGGCGCGCTCAGATGCGCCGCATCCGGCCCCGCCTCACTGAACCAGATCGAGTAGATCAAGCCGGAGCAGGAGCTCGATCCATTGTTGGTGGTGACCGAGGTGCACGACCCGTTCTGACAACTGACCGTCATGCCGAGATCGCACGCGGCGAAGGCAGGGGCGGAGAGGAGAAGGAGAGAGAGAAGGAGCAGCAGGCGGCGCATGGGGGGGAGTTTGGGGAGGGGTGCTTACGGGGTGCTTACTGAGAGGGGGGACGGAATTGAAAATTGAAAATTGAAAATTGAAAAATCGGATTGAGCTTGCCGCTGAAATACGTGTCATCCCGAGCGAAGTCGAGGGATCCCCTCCGACTGGCGACAGCGCGCTCCGTAGGCGGGGGATTCCTCGACCGTCTTCGCGGCTCGGAATGACACGAGGCGCGCCGCGCCGTTTTTTCAATTTTCAATTTTCAATTTTCAATTCCAAACTCCTCGACCGATCTGCGCGGCTCAGGATGACACGGCGGCGTGCTACGCTCGCGCGGCCTTGCGCCGCCTCATCCCCTTCCTCGGAATCGGCTTCTTCGTCCTCCTCTGGCACCTCGGGGTTGCGGCGTCGCCGCGGACGCTCGTGCCTTCGCCGGGGCAGGCGGTGCTTGCGATCGGGGAGCTGGCGCGGAAGGGGTTGCTCTTCCGCTACATCGTCGCGTCGCTCTTTCGGGTGACGTGGGGGTATCTCGCGGCGCTCGTCATCGCCATCCCCGCGGGCGTGCTGCTCGGCTTGTGGCGCCGCGGCGAAGTGGCGCTTAATCCGATGCTGCAGTTGCTGCGTCCGATCTCGCCGCTGGCCTGGATTCCGATCGCCATCCTCTGGTTCGGCGTGGGGGACGTTTCGGCGATGTTCCTCATCTTTCTCGCCTCGGTGCTGCCGCTCACGCTCACCACCGTGCACGCGGTGCACAACATCGAAAGTGTGCATCTCGCGGCGGGCCGCAATTTCGGGCTGACCACGCGCGAGCTCGTACGCAGCGTGATCGTCCCGGCCATCCTCCCGCAGCTCATCGTCGGCATGCGCATCACCCTCGGCATCGCCTGGCTGGTCGTCGTCGCCGCGGAGATGATCGCGGTCAACTCCGGCCTCGGCTTCCTCATCGTCGACGCGCGCAACGCCGGCAATCGCTACGATCTCGTCGTGGCGGGGATGATCCTCATCGGCGTGATCGGCGTCGCGCTCGACGTGGTCATGCGCCGCCTCGAACGCCTTCCGAACATTCGCTGGGGGTACGCCGCCGAATGAAGGTCGTGTTCCGCAACATCGCGATGGCATTCGCGAACACGCGCGTGCTCGACGACATCAATCTCTCCGTGCGCGAAGGCGAGTTCGTCTGCCTCCTCGGCCCATCGGGCTGCGGCAAGTCGACGCTGCTGAACATCGTCGGCGGCTTCATCACGCCGGCGGAAGGGGAGGTGACGATCGACGGCGAGCGCGTCACCGGTCCCGATCCGCGACGCATCTTCGTCTTTCAGGAGCGCGGCGTTTTTCCCTGGCTGACCGTGGAGCAGAACATCGGCTTCGGTCTCTTTCGCCAGAGCGAGGCGGAGAAGGGCGAACGCGTCGCGTATTACGTGCAGCTGGTCGGTCTGAAGGGATTCGAACAGTCGTATCCGCGCGAATTGTCCGGCGGCATGAAGCAGCGCCTCGAAGTGGCGCGCGCTCTCGCCGTGAATCCCGACGTGCTCTATCTCGACGAGCCGTTCGGCGCACTCGACTCGATCACACGATTGCAGATGCGACGCGAGCTGCTGCGCATCTGGCAGGCGGAGAAGAAGACCATTCTCTTCGTGACGCACGACATCGAAGAGTCGGTGCAGCTCGCCGATCGGGTGGTCGTGCTCAGCGCGAGACCGGGCCGCGTGCAGCGCGTGGTCGACATCGACA
>JALYOB010000071.1 GCA_030857085.1 Acidobacteriota bacterium
GCCTTTTGTACGATCTCGAAGCTTCCGCGGCTGCTCACTGCCAACATTGCATTGGGGCTATTTCCCTCGCGCACATGAGAGCCGATCAATTTGTCGACCGCATTATGGCGGCCGACGTCTTCGCGTAATCGCAGCAGATTGCCGTCGCGATCGAACAAGGCCGCGCCATGCACGCCGCCTGTGGCGCGAAATGCACTCTGCGCCTGCTGTAATGCCGCAGGAACCGCGTGAATGACGCGTGCGGAAAACGGCTCCTGTGGCGCCAAGGCCCGCATCGCAATGCGAACGGCGTCAATGGACGTCTTGCCGCACACGCCGCAGCTGGAGGTCGTATAGAAATGCCGGTCGAGCTTCGACGCATCGATGCGTGCGCCTTCGCGTAATGCCACGCGCACGATGTTCGGCGACCCCCAATGGCGGATCTCGGCGATGTCGTCGAGGGCGATCAGACCTTCGGTGAAGAGAAAGCCGGCGGCGAGGTCGTCGTCATCGCCGGGCGTGCGCATGGTGACGGAGATGTTCTTCTCGCGCGGCTCGCCATTGTGCGTCCATGCGGCGCGAATCTCGAGCGGCTCCTCGATCGCGATCACGTCGTCCGCACGCTCGCGCGCGTCCGCGGCAATGCGGGTGATGTCGATGGTCGTCGTCGGCGCGCTCACTGCGCGATCGTACAGCGCTTGTCCTCCGCGCGCGTTTCGGACATTCTTCCCCCGCCTTGCTGACGTTTGCCGGAAATCCGCTCGACCGTGCCTCCGAAAGACGCAATGACGAGGCGTGGCTCGGCGCCCGATGGAGCGATCCGCGCACGCGCGTCCTCGCACTCAGCGCTGGAAAACCGCTCGTGCGCGATGCGCAGCTCGCCTTCCTCCCCGGCACTGCTGCACGCAACACCAATGCTCCCCTTCTGGGCGTCGACACATCGGGCGCAGCGGTCTTCGCGATCGAATCTGACAGCGCGCCCGAAGGCGCATCTTTCGAAGAACTGCGCGCGGTCGCATTGACGCTCTCGCACGAGGAAGCGGCAATGGTGGCGGTGGCGAAGAGCCTGTTCGAATGGCACGCACGCCACGGCTTCTGCTCGGTTTGCGGACATCGCAGCGACGTCGCGTCTGCGGGATGGAAGCGCGTCTGCCCGCAATGCAAGGCCGAACATTTCCCGCGCGTCGACCCGGTCGTGATCATGCTCCCCATTCGCGGCGACTCCTGCCTCCTCGCGCGTCAATCGCCATGGCCCGCAAAACGAATGGCGCCGCTGGCCGGATTCGTCGAGCCGGGCGAGTCGATCGAGGAAGCGTGCGCGCGCGAGGTGAAAGAGGAATCGCAACTGATCGCGACCCGCGTCACCTATCACGCCTCGCAGCCGTGGCCTTTCCCGTCCTCACTCATGTTCGGCCTCTTCGTGGAAGTGGAAGGCGAAGCAGTCGCAGACGGCGTGGAGCTGGAAGAAGTGCGCTGGCTCACCCGCGACGAAGCGCGGGCCGTCCTCGCCGGAACGCACCCGGACGTCCTCGCGCCGAATCGCTACGCGATCGCGCATGAGTTGTTGACGGTGTGGGTGGGCGGGAGGTGAGTTGTCGGTTGTCGGTTGCCGGTTGTCGGTGATTGGTTGTCCGTTCTCCGTTGTCCGTTCTGTGTGAGGTATCGCTTCACCGCAAGTGATTCCTCCACCGACAACCGAGAACCGACAACCGAGAACCGACAACCGAGAACCGACAACCGAGAACCGACAACCGAGAACCAACAACCAACAACCCAACACACTCCCGCGATAGCATTCCCCTCCATGCATGCCCACGCCATTGCGCGGCTGACGCGATTTCTCACGCAACTGATCAGTGAAACGAGCGGGTTGTCGCTCGCGGATACGCTTGCGCTTGCGGAGCAGTCGCCGCTGCCCGCCGAAGAGCTGCAGATGGTGCGCGAGTTTCGCGGGCTCCTCGGCCGCTTTCATCTGAACCAGATCACGATCGATCCGCTGCTCGAGCATCCGGTGTCGCACGCGATTGCCGCTTTTTTTCGAGCCTTTCCGCTCCCCTTTCGCGACGAGCACATTCACCTCACCGGGTCGCTCGACGCCACGTTCATTCAGCCGCGGCTCGCGAAGCTCCTCGACGGTCCGCACCGGCCACTGTACGAGGCGAAAATCGCGGAGGTTTATGGACGCGAATGCCTCCCCCTCGAATCCGTCGATGACGTCGATCGCCTCATCCGCCTCGGCGATGCCGATCGCTTCGATCGCTATCTGAAAATCCTCTATCTCGCGAAGCTGATCCTCACCTCGCGCGAAGCGCATCGCGAGGCCGCCTATCACATGGCCGGCCGCCTCTACCGCGGCTCGAACGTCGGCGCGATTCGCCTGAAATTTACGCTCATGCGCGAGACCACCGATTCCGCCGAGCAGATCCCGGGCATTGAAGAGCTGACGCCGGAAGACGTGGTACTCGGTCTTTATGAAGGGTTTCGGGCGTTTCAGAAAGAAGTTCCGGCGTTTCAATTCGTCCTCTCGCCCAGCTTCCGGAAAGAGCCCGGCTTCTATGATCCGTCCCGCTATCCGTCCAAGCGCGCGAGCTTCGACGATCAGGTGCGGCAGATCATCGCCATGGTCAAGAACTATCCCGAATTACGGGACGTGCTGACCGAAGTGGACACAGTAGGCAATGAGCGCGGCTTCTATCGCAAAGCGCATTTTCAGGAAATGCGCGTCGGCATGCGCAAACTGCAGGCGTATGGCTTCCGCACGCGCAGCCATCACGGCGAAACCTGGAACACGCTCCGCCAGGGCATTCAGGCCGTCGACAATGCCATGAACATCTGGCACGTCGACGCCATCGAGCATGGCCTCAGCCTCGGCATCAATCCGAATTTCTACTTTCACAGCATGCTCCAGCGGATTCTCGCCGCTAATGCGCGCGGCGAGGCCGTACAGACCGGCTCGCGCGAGCATTCGGAAATCATGGACATGGACTGGAGCGGCCGCGAAGGGATTCGCGACAAGCTGCTCAATGGCGAGAAAGTCGACGAGCGCGAGGCGATCCTCGCGACGAAAACGAAGTTCCACCACGCACGCGAGGTCGAGCATTATCAGCACGACGTGCTCAATCGGATGATCGACAAGGGCATTACGCTCGTGTCGCTGCCGTCGTCGAACAAGAAGCTCACCGGCGCACTGGCCGACTACAAAGACCACCCCTTCTCCTGGTGGGAAAAGAAGGGTCTCCGCCTCGGCGTCGGGACCGACAATGACGTCACGCTCAATACGAGCTTCATTCGCGAGATGCTGATCCTCCTCTATACCGATCCGCTGGAACTGAAGATCACGAAGCTCCTGATCGTGACCACCGGCGAGACGCGGCGCTCGTATCTCTCGCATCTGTTGTGGCAGATGCGGAAGGCGAACGAAGAGGCGTGACTACTGTTCCGCGAGCGTAATGGACGTGGCGGCGAGCACGATCGCGCCGCGACGGTTCACTTTCACTGCAATCGCATGCGTCCCCGCGGCCAAAGGTTTGTCGAGCGCGAGCTCCAGTTCATAGTGCCCCCGCATCGTCCGTTCGAGGCGGTTCACGACCTGATCGGGGAACTCCCACGTGCGGGCGTGAAACCCGCCCGTCTCCTGTGCCGCGAATTCGAGCCCCGCGGTCAGCTCGCCGCCGACACCGGTATTCAACGCGAAGACGGTCGCGTGGGCATTGAGCAGGGCCGTCCGCGCCTTTCGCCATTCGGACTTCATCACGAGGATGGGACCGACCTTGTCGCCGAGACCCCAGCCGGCGAGCAGCAGCGTCTTGGGACCTTCGATCCTGCCGAGCGCTTCGCCGAGGAGCGTGAGGGCTTGTTCACTGGACGTGGTGCGGTTCATTGCGTCGCGATCGAGGAGCTTCGCGAGCGACGGCTCCGCGTCGGCGGCAACAGCGGCGGGATGGTCGATCTGAATCGACTCGCGAATCGCGCGCGTCACCACGTCGCGATCGCGTGTGAAATCGGCGCGCAGTTTCAGATGGGAGTCGAAGGAGAGCACCGCCACGCGATCGTCAGGATGAAATGAGTTGACGATCTTTTCGGCGTACCGATTGAAGCCCATCTGCCGCCGCACGCGAGTCGGCTGGCGTCCAAAGTCGGTCTGGACGAACACCACCACCAGGCGCGCCCCGTCCCACGAGGCTGCAGGCCGCAGCAGCAGATCCTTTTCGTCCGCGCCGAGCGCCGCCAGTTCGTCCGCTCGTTTTGCGCCGCTGTTTTCGTCCACCCACGATGCGGACAAAACACGCGCGGCCGCGCCGCCGATGCTCACCGTGAAATCCGGCGGCGTCAGATCGAGGATCGGATCGCCGCCGGTTCTGGTCACGCGCACATCGAGAAGAACCCGCGAGACGTCAATGGACTCGTCGTACTGCGCAAACGCGCTCGCGGCGAGGAAGACAGCACAACAGAGTGCAAGGAGTCGGGGCATCAGGGCTCGATTCGTTTCGGCTTCAATCCGCCGATCGCCGGTCCCTCCAATACCTCGCCATTCGCACGGAACCGGCTGCCATGACAGGGGCAGTCCCAGCTTTTCTCGAAACGGTTCCAGTGCACGATGCAGGCGAGATGCGTACAGACCGGCGACAGCGCGGTCCATTCTCCATCCTCCCCGCGATAGAGCGCTACCTTCTCGCCGTCGATGTTTGCAATTTCGCCTTCGCCCGGCTGCAGATGCGCGAACGCGTCGACGTCGCCGCGGCGGATGTAGTCCTTCACATACTGCTCGGCGACATTGACGTTTTCCTTGACGAAGTCCTTCGCCGATTTCACCGGCGTGAAGCGATTCGCACGGAAGACGTCATAGAGCGGATTCTCGCGGCCGAGGATGGTGTCGGCGAGGATCGAGGCAGCGACGGGACCGTAGAGGAGGCCGCTGGTGCTGAAGCCGGTGGCAATGAAGAGATCTTCGTTCGTGCCCGACTGTCCGATGAACGGGATGTCGTCGGCCGGTTTGTAATGCTGCGCGGACCAGCGATAGTCGATCGACGCCACATTGAAGTGCTCGCGGGCGAAAGCCTCCACTTTCGCGTAATAGTCTTCCGCATTGTCGTGCTGCCCGGTCTTGTGCTTCTCGCCGATCACAATGAAGTATTTCGTGCCGTTCGCCTCATACGAGCGGATGGAATGGTGGGGCGATTCGAGGGTCCAGAAGATTCCTTCCGGATAGTGGTCGTCATTGAGCCGCCCGGCAATGCCGTACTCGCGGTACGGTCCGAGCTCGGTCTGCACGAGGTGAAAGCCTTTGGGCGTATGCGTGGCGAGGATGATCTTCCGCGCGCGCACGCGGCCGCCGCTGGTCGCGACGTAATGCTCCCGCGCATTGATGTCTTCGGCTTTGGAGTGTTCGAAAATGCGGCAATTCTCGGATTCGAGCGCTTTGGCCAGTCCGCGCACATAGGTCGCGGGATGGAACTGCGCCTGATTGTCGATCCGCAGGGAACGCCCAATCGAAAATCCGAGGGGTACGTCACTGGTGATGGTTGCAGCGAGTCCGCCTGCCACAGCAGCGTCATGCTCGCGCTCCATTTTCTCGACCTGCGACTCGTCGGTGGGGAAGAGGTAATGCGAGCGGCGCACGAAGCCGCACGGAATTGCGTACTGTTGTACGGTCCGCTCAATGCGGCCCACCATCTCCTGACGCGACTGTGCGACCGCGCGCAACACGTCGTCGCCCCATTTGTCCCGAATCCTGTAAAGGTAGTCGTCGGGCGCAACATGGAGGTTGCCGGTCGAATATCCCGTGGTCCCGAGTCCAACGCGAATGGCTTCGAGGACGACCACACGCTGCCCGGCGCCGGAGAGGAGCTGCGCGGCAGTAATGCCGGTAATGCCGCCGCCAATGATGACCACGTCGGCTTCGATTTCGCCGGTGAGCGCGGGGAACGAGACGTCGTTGGTCGTGCCTTCCCAGAAAGAAATGGTTTTCATCGATCCTCCCGCAGCCGAGCGCGGCAAAGTTGGTGCCTGAGAGACGACCGGGAGCGCCTCCGGCGGGCCGGCGCGGCCGGCAGCGCTGGTTGGCCCAGCCTGTACGCGCGCTGTACTCGATGGCCGCGGTCAGTGAGTACAGCGTGCGTAACGGCTTGGCCAACCAGCGCTGCCGGCCCGTGGCCGGCCCGCCGGAGGCGCTCCTCGTCGTCTCTTCGGACTCGACCGCTCACCGCACGCCGAAGCGGCGGATGACGCAGGCGACGGTGACGGCGCGGGTGCGGAGGCCGGCTTCGCGCAGCACGTGCAGCAGCGCGGCGACCGTCTTTCCCCCTTCGAAAATGTCGTCGACGATCAGCAGCGATGCGGCGCGGGGGTGCGACGGGAGCGGCGTGGCGCGGAGACCGGCGATGACGTCGAGCAGCGTCGTGCCGGCGGCGCCGGATTGGGCTGCGTCGGCGGCGCGGGTGACGTACTGCGTCAGATCGTCCGCGTCTGCATAGCGTTCGAGGAACGCGTCGCGATAGCGCGTCGCGTACGGATGATCGCTGGGCGGCGAGAGGATCGCGTCGAAATCGCCCTCGAGGCCGCCCACCAGCTTCTCGATCGACGACGGCAGCACCGCCTCGTAGGCATCGGCGAGTGAGGTGTCGCCGCGGCGGGCGCGCTCGAGGTGCGTGAGCGGGCCGCAGTTGTCATCGCCGCGTGCGCGGCAGAGCGAGGCCACGCGTACCATTTCGCCCGTGGGCAGCGTCACTCCCTCGATCGCGAATACGCTATCGCGCGGCATGGAGCGGCAGAGTATACGACCCGTCCTTCTGACGCGCGACGAAGCGCGGCGCCTCCTCGTTGCGCATCACGCACTCGCCAAACCTCTTGGACGCGGTGCGCGCGGCATTCGCGCGGTGCTCGATCGTCTGCGCTGCATTCAGCTCGATCCGCTCGACGTCATCGGCACGAATGCCGACCTCGTGGTGATGGCGCGGGTCGATGACGTGCAGCGCGGCGACGTCTGGC
Source organism: Acidobacteriota bacterium (assembly GCA_030857085.1). GTDB lineage: Bacteria > Acidobacteriota > Thermoanaerobaculia > Gp7-AA8 > Gp7-AA8 > QHVT01. The sequence goes on from JALYOB010000071.1 coordinate 6,967, forward strand.
GGCATCTCTTTCCGAAGCGCGCCTTCGAACACTTCGCGAAAGAGCGTTGCATCCTGCCGGCGCGGGCGTTTCCGTACTACCAGCGGCAGGGACATGGAGCGCAGACGCCGTGGTGGTCGCATGGCGAGCGCGAACGCCGCGTTGCGCCGGAGCTCGTGCAGGCGGTGCTGGAAGAAGTGCGGCAGCGCGGGCCGCTGAACGCGCGTGAGCTCACCGATCATGGTGCGGTCGAGCCGCTCGACTGGAGCGGCTGGAAAGGCACGGCGAAGGCGACGTCGATGGCGCTCGAGATTCTCTGGACGCGCTGCGACATCGTCGTCGCGGGACGGACGGATTCGGGCGTGAAGGTCTACGACGTGCCCGAACGGGCGTTCGGCGCGTTGCCGGAACCGGAGGAAGACTTTGCGCGCTGGGCTTTGCGGGAGCGCGCGCATGCGGCGGGCCTGCTGACGCGCGCGGGCGGCTCGATGTGGTCGATGCTCAGTCGCGTGCGCACCTCGCCGCTCGTCGATCAGATGATCGAGTCGGGCGAGCTGGTCGAAGTGGCCATCGAAGAATCGACGCGCCGCTATCTCGCCGTTCCTGCATTCCTCAAAACGCGTGTGCCGCAATTCGACGACCGCGTCCGCATCCTGGGGCCGCTCGATCCGCTGATGTGGGATCGCGATCTCGTGCGCCACGTATTCGAGTTCGACTACGTGTGGGAGGTCTACAAGCCCGCCGAGCAGCGGAGGTGGGGCTGGTATGTCTGCCCGCTGCTCCATCGCGACCGCCTCGTCGGCCGGATCGATGCGCGCATCGAGGGGAACACGCTGGTGGCGTCGAAGCTCTGGATCGAAGGGGCGGTCGAGCGGGAGGCGATCGATGCCGCGCTGCAGCGGCATGCGGAGATGTGCGGTGCGGCCCGCGTTAAAGTACGCCGCACAGGAGGTTCTCATGATTCTCGTGACAGGAGCCGGCGGCACGGTCGGCAGTGAAGTCGTCCGGCAACTCCGATCCACTGGCGCGCCGTACCGCGCCGCGCATCATTCGCAGAAGAAAGCAGAGGCGGCGCGTGCGAACGGCGAAGACGCGGTGGTGATCGACTACGCGCAGCCGGAGACGGTCGCGCGGGCGCTCGAAGGCGTCCGGACGCTGTTCCTTCTCTCCGGAGGTGCGCCCGATCAGACCGAGCGGGAGATCAACGCGGTGAATGCCGCGAAGAGCGCGGGCGTCGAGCGTATCGTGAAGCTCTCGGTGTGGGGCGCGGAGGGAGAAGGCTTTTCGTTCGCGAAAATCCATCGTCCCGTGGAGCAGGCGATCGAGGCGAGCGGCCTCGCATGGACGCACCTGCGGCCGAACAGTTTCATGCAGAACATGCAGAACTATCTGATCGGCACGATCACGTCGCAGGGGGCGTTTTACAGCTCGATCGGCGACTCGAAGATGTCGCACATCGACGTGCGCGACATCGGCGCGGTGGCGGTGAAAACGCTCACCGGGGGCGGTCATGACAGTCAGGCGTATTCGCTCAGCGGGCCGGCTGCGTTGTCGTATGACGAGGTGGCGAAGATTCTCAGCGACGCCACCGGCCGCACGATCCGCTATGTGAACGTGACCGACGACGACGTGAAGCAGGCGCTCATGGGCGGCGGCGCGCCGGAGGGATACGCGAATGCGTATGTCGATCTGCTGCGCTATTACCGGACCGGTGAAGGCGGACGGGTCACCGACACCGTCCGCCAGATTCTCGGCCGCGATCCGATTTCCTTTGAGCAGTACGCGAGGGACAACGCGGGGGTGTTTGCCGATTAGCCGCAGCACGACGTGAGGACGACCGTCGGGTCGAGCCGGTCGTGCGCACCGTCGTTGATCCAGACGTCGTATTTGCATTGTCCTTTGCCGCCGGGGATGCTTCGCGCCATGCAGTGTCCCCGGCCATCGCATTTCAGGTCGCGCACGCAGCCGGCGTCGCGCATCTGAATGCGCAGATCGCCGTTACCCGAGCGTGTGAACCAGTGGAGCGCGACCGGTGACTTGCGGTCCGCTTGCATCACGTCATGCACAGGTACCGGGTCGGGACTGACACTGAGCGTCCGCGCGGAATCATCAACGCACACGATCGGCGCTTGCGGGTTTGCGCTGCCTGGCGTCTGGGAACCACCACAAGTACTGCGCGCTGGCGTGGCCGAATCCATCGCTGTCGCGCCGCAGCCAGCAATGGCAAGTGTCATTCCGAGGAGCATGAGGATGCGGGTCACTGTAGAGCGTGCGGTCATAAGAACTCCCTCCCCTGTCGTGCGTCTATGCGCGCGATTTTACGACCTTCGAGAAAGACGGCATTGCTTTGAGCGGATCAAGCACCGGATCGCGCTGCGCGTAATCAGCTGGATAACCAGCCTTGATTGCGCGCTCCAGCCATGACACGGCGCTATCCAGCGAGCCACGCAAAGTCGCGATGACGCTGGCCTGATAAAGAACGTCCGGATTGGTGGGATCGGTCTCCAATGCGCGGCGAATCTCCCCTTCTGCTGCTGCGATATCGCCGCTCTTCGCGAGTGCTGATGCGAGCATGGCGCGTGTTAGTACGTTGCTGGAACTGACGGCGAGAGCGTCACGGGCCGTTGAGATCGCGCGCGGCCATGCGTCCGAAGCGCACGGCGCATTGCCAGTCGCGCGGCACGCATCGCCGAGGTTGACCCACATCACCGGGTCTGCAGGTGCCAGTGCGGCCGCGCGGCGATAGGAGCTTTCTGCGTCTTCATAGCGGCCGTTGAAGAACTGAAGCGTGCCGAGGTTCGACCAGCCGGCTGCCGTTGGTTCAATCGCGAGCGACTGCCGGAATGCGCGCATTGCCTCGTCTTGGCGGCCGCGCGCCTGCAACGCGGCGCCCAGATTTGCGTGCGCGTGCGCGAGTTCAGGCGCGAGCTCCGTCGCAATCCGGAAGTGCTCAATGGCTTCATCGTGGCGCCCTTGTGTGTAACAGAAGATGCCAAAGATCATGTGGTTCGCTGGGGCATCGGGCCGCAGTGCGATCGCGCGGCGATACATCTTCTCGGCATCGGCGGCGCGACCCTGTCCGTCTGCGGCCTGCGCCAATCCCAGAACCGCTTCCGAGGCCTCCGGATCCAACGCCAATGCCCTCTGAAACTCCCGCACCGCCTCCGCATGGCGCCGCGATTCATTGAGCAGCCTTCCCAGCGTGATGTGCGTTTCCGGATCGTCCGCACTCAAGGCCACGCCGCGCGTCGCATAAACCGTCGCCTGTTCGAGCAGCGCAGGACGACGCGCCAGCGCCGCTTTGTACAGAAGCGCGCGCGCCAGCAGCGCATTCACCGCACCCGACTCGCGCGCATTGCGCAGAATGCCTTCCAGCGTCGTGATGGCGCGGTCGACCGAACGCTCGTCTTTCACCCGCTGGAGCAAGCCCACCGCTTCGATGAACTGCCGCTGATCGTTCGGCCCCAACGCCGCCGTCGCACTCTCCGCGCGCGGCGCCGCGTCGCGCCCCAAGGCGTGCACGAGATCGTCCGCAATGGCATCTTCGAGCGCGAACAGGTCGGTGGCGGGACGCGTGGCCGTGCTCGAAACGAGCGTCCGTCCGCTGCTCGCATCCACCAGCGAATACGTCACGCGCACGTTCTCGCCGGAACGCTGCACGACGCCGCGCACGATCGCATCGGCAGCGCGCTTTTTCGCAATCGTCGCGAGGTCGTCGTTCTCCGAAACGCGCGCCCCTTCGAACGGCGCCGACACGCGCAGCTCGCGCACGGCGGACAAGCGTGTCGCAATCAGCTCGGCAATGCCGTCCGCGAGGATGCGTCCGTCCGCACTCGCGGAAAGATCGCGAAACGGAAGGACCGCCAGCGACCCGATCCGCTGCCCTGCCGCCGCACGATTGCGGCTCGTCCACATGAACGCGGCCGCGCTGACGATGGAGACGATCGCCAGCGCAATGCCGATGTGCAGCATCTGCGGCTTCGCCGCCTTCGCCGGCGGCGCGGTGCGCACGCGCGTGGAGCTGTGCGTGAGACCGTCGCGAATCTCGCGCAGGTCGCGCGCCAGATCGCGCGTCGACGCATACCGCTCGCGCGGGCTCTTCGCGAGGCAGCGCGCCACGATGCGATCGATCTCGAACGGCACCGCATCGTTCACCGATGACGGCGGCTCGACATCATCGCGAATGATGGCGGCCATGGTCTCGGGCTTGGTCTCGCGATCGAACGGACGCCGCCGCGTCAGCATCTCGTACAGAATGACGCCGAGGGAGAACTGGTCGGAGCGGTAGTCCATCTCTTTCCCCACGGTCTGCTCGGGCGACATGTAGCCGACAGTGCCGAATACGGCGCCGGGCGAGGTATGGGGAATGGTGGTCTCTTCGGCGGTGATGACCCGCACCTGTTTGGCCAGTCCGAAGTCGAGGATTTTCACGAATCCATCGGTCGTGACCATGACGTTGTCGGGCTTGAGATCGCGATGGACGATGCCTTTCTCATGCGCCGCCGCCAATCCATCGGCAAGTTTCACGGCGATGCGCAAGGCAGTCTTGAGCGACAGCGGTTCGCGCGCCGCAAGCGCACGCAGATCGCTCCCATCCACCAGCTCCATCGCGATCCACACGAGCTCCGCGGCTCGGCCGATCTCATAAATGGTGACGATGTTGGGATGGTTGAGCGCGGACGCCGCACGCGCTTCCTGTTCGAATCGCCGCAGCGCCTCGCTGTTCGACGCGAGCTCCGCGGGCAATATCTTCAGCGCGACTTCGCGCCCCAGCCGCGCATCCCGCGCTCGATAGACCTCGCCCATGCCTCCCGCACCCAACGGTCCGAGGATCTCGTACTGCGCGAGCGTGTCTCCGGCAGCGAGTTGCACGTGTGCGTGCGATGGTACCCGCTGGCCGAGGCGAAAGGGAGACGACGAGGGCGCCTCCAGCGGGCCGGCACGGCCGGCAGCGCTGGTTGGCCAAGCCCGTACGGACGCTGTAC
>JALYOB010000432.1 GCA_030857085.1 Acidobacteriota bacterium
GCGGCGGCTCTGCCGCCGCACTCCACACACGAGCAAAAGCGGCGACTGGCGTCGCCGCACTCCAAACACGAACTATAATTCCGCGCCTCGATGAAGCCGCCGGCGCAGAAGACCACCGATCAGACCTTCCTCCGTGCGTTCGGCGAACGCATTCGGGGGGAGCGTGCGCGGCGCGGGATGTCTCGCAAGCTGCTCGCGGACCACGCCGGCATTTCCGAGCGTTACCTCACCCAGCTCGAAGCCGGCAAAGGCAACGTCTCCATCCTCATCCTCCGCCACATCGCCGCCGCGCTCGGACTGCCGCTCAGCCGCCTGGTCGAAAACGAGCCGATCGCGCCCGAGCTCACGCTCGTCCGGCAATTCCTCGCCCGTCTCACCCCGGAGCAATTGAACGACGCATACGCCTCCCTCTCCGCCCGTTTTGCGGAGGACGCAAATGCGTCGCGCGCCGAGCGCATCGCCCTCGTCGGACTCCGCGGCGCGGGCAAAACCACCCTCGGCCGCGCGCTCGCGGAATCACGAAGAGTCCCCTTTTTTGAACTCGACCGCGAAGTCGAACGCCTCGCCGGCTCCACCCTCGGATCGATCCTCGAACTGTACGGGCAGCAGGCGTATCGCCGCTACGAACTGCAGGCGCTGCAGGAACTGCTCGCCACGCAGCCGCGCTTCATCGTCGCCACCGGCGGCAGCCTCGTTTCCGAAACCGCAACGTACGAGCTCCTCCTGCGCAGCTGCTTCACGGTGTGGGTGCGCACGACGCCCGAGGAGCACATGCGGCGCGTGCTGGCGCAGGGAGACTTTCGTCCGGTTGCGCAGTCGGGCGCGAGCTCCGAACAAGCCATGGCCGACCTGCGGCGCATCCTCGCCGAGCGGACGGAGCTGTACGGCCGCGCCGACGTCACCATCGAAACCACCGGCATCAAACCCGAAAAGTCGGTGCGGGAGTTGCTGAAACGCCTTCCGCGCTGAATCAGGAATTATAATTCCGCATCTCGCTTTGGAGTACGCATGATCACATTCGACCGTGAGCCGGAGAGCTACAAGCACTGGCGACTCACCTTCGACGGCCCCGTGGCCACGCTGACGCTCGACGTCAACGAAGACGCCGGCATCGACGAAGGCTACAAACTGAAGCTCAACTCCTACGACCTCGGCGTCGACATCGAGTTGCGCGACGCGCTCGACCGCATCCGCTTCGAACATCCGGAAGTCGGCGCGGTCGTCCTGGCGAGCGGCAAGGAGCGGATGTTCTGCGCCGGCGCGAACATCTACATGCTCGGCAAAGCCAGCCACGCGACGAAGGTGAATTTCTGCAAGTTCACCAACGAAACGCGCAACGGCATCGAGGATTCGAGCGAGCACTCCGGCCTCAAGTTCGTCGCGGCCGTGAATGGCACCGCGGCCGGCGGCGGCTATGAGCTGGCGCTCGCGTGCGACCAGATCGTGCTGGTCGACGATCGCTCGAGCACGGTCAGCTTCCCCGAGGTGCCGCTGCTCGCGGTGCTGCCCGGCACGGGCGGATTGACGCGCCTCGTCGACAAACGCCACGTGCGCCGCGACCTCGCCGATGTCTTCTGCACGACCGCCGAAGGCTTCGGCGGCTCGAAAGCGAAAGCGTGGGGCCTGGTCGATGAAGTCGTTCCTCCGCGCGTCTTCACGGACAAAGTGAAAGAACGCGCGCTGGAGCTCGCGAAGCAGACCGATCGCCCCGCGGACGCGAAAGGCGTCGCATTGACGCCCTTACAGCGGACGGTCGACGAAAAAGGCCTGCATTATCAGCATGTCGACGTGGCCATCGAGCCGGAAGCGCGCACGATCACCATCACGGTGAGCGCGCCGGGTGCCGATGAAGCGGACGAAATCGACGCCATTACGGAACGCGGCGCTCAATGGTGGCCGCTCGCCATGGCGCGCGAGCTCGATGACGCGATTCTCCACCTGCGCACGAACGTACGCGAAGCGGGTATTTGGATTCTCAAGACGCGCGGCGACATCGACGCAATGCTGCGCATGGATCGTGCGCTCGACCGTCACGCAAGGCACTGGTTCGTGCGCGAGACGATCGGCTTCCTCCGCCGCACGTTTGCACGCCTCGACGTGTCGTCGCGCAGTATTTACGCGGTGATCGATCAGGGCTCCTGCTTTGCCGGATCGCTGTTCGAACTCGCATTGGCCGCCGACCGCTCGTACATGCTCGTCGCGGAAGAAGAGGGCCCGCAGGTCGCGCTCAGTGTGATGAATTTCGGCGCACTGCCGATGGCCAATGGCCTGACGCGACTCGAAACGCGCTTCGGCGGCGACACCGCCACAGAAGCAGTCAACGCATTGCGCGCAACGACGGAAACCAGATATTCGTCAGAAGAAGCGCTCGACGCCGGCCTCATTACCTTCGCCCCCGACGAACTCGATTGGGAAGACGAATTACGCCTCGCGATCGAAGAGCGCGCAAGCCTCTCCCCCGACGCATTGACGGGCATGGAGGCAAGCCTCCGCTTCGCCGGACGCGAAACCGTGGCCACGAAAATCTTCGGCCGCCTGTCCGCCTGGCAGAACTGGATTTTCATCCGCCCCAATGCCGTGGGCGAACAAGGCGCATTGAAATTGTTCGGCAGCGGAAGCAAGCCGAAATTTAGCTGGGAAAGAGTCTAGAAATCAGTACCTCGGAGTACCTCGGTACCTCGGAGTACCTCGGCGCAAAGGCCGGGACTCCTCCGAGGAACTCCGAGGAACTCCGAGGAACTCCGAGGAACTGAATCCATGATCAATTACGACGAGAAAATCCCGAACAACGTCGACCTCTCCACCAACAAAACCCTGCAGCGCGCACTGGAGCATTGGCAGCCGCGCTTTCTCGACTGGTGGAAAGAGCTCGGTCCTGCGGTCTATCAGAACAATGACGTCTATCTGCGCACGGCTACGTCGGTCGACCGCGAAGGGTGGGCGACGTTCGGCATGGTGCGCATGCCCGAATATCGCTGGGGGATTTTCCTCGCCGAACAGGATGCGAATCGCACGATCGGCTTTGGCGACAATATCGGCCAGCCGGTGTGGAACGTCGTTCCGGGCGAGCATCGCTCCACGCTCCGCCGCCTCATTGTGACGCAGGGCGACACCGAGCCCGCCTCCGTCGAACAGCAGCGGGCTCTCGGGATGAGTGCGCCGTCGCTCTATGACCTGCGCAATCTGTTTCAGGTCAATGTCGAAGAAGGCCGCCACCTGTGGGCAATGGTTTATCTGCTCCACGCCTACTTTGGCCGCGACGGCCGTGAGGAAGCGGAAGGATTGCTCGAGCGTCATTCGGGCGACGCGGACAAGCCGCGCATCCTGACCACGTTCAATGAGCCGATCCGCGACTGGCTTTCGTTCTACATGTTCGCGTATTTCACCGATCGCGACGGCAAGTTCCAGTTGAAGGCGCTCGCGGAAAGCGGCTTCGATCCGCTCGCGCGCACCTGCCAGTTCATGCTGACCGAGGAAGCGCATCACATGTTCGTCGGCGACACGGGCATTGGGCGCGTCGTGAAGCGCACAGTGGAAGTGATGGGCGAACTGCGCAGCGACGATCCGCAGAAGGTGCGCGCCGCCGGCGCGATCGATCTACAGACGATCCAGAAGTACATGAATTTCTGGTTCAGCAGCGCGCTCGATTTGTTCGGCTCCGAGGTGTCGTCCAATGCGGCGAGCTATTTCGCCAACGGATTGAAGGGACGGCCGGACGAAGGTCTGTACGAAGAGCACAGCGCCAGTGGCGAGTACACGCTCGACCTGCCGGACAACAATGGCGGCGTGACCACCGAAACCGTCTCGATGCGCAATGCGATGAACGAAGTGATGCGCGCCGCGTACATTCGCGATTGCCAGAATGGCGTGAAGCGCTGGAACAAGATCATTGAGAAGGGCGGCTTCCAGTTCGAATTGTCGCTGCCGAGCCCCCGCTTCCGCCGCAGTGTGGGAAGCTGGGCAAACGTGCCGACGAATCCGGCCGGAAATCCGATCAGTGCCGAGGCGTTTGCGGCGGGGATGAACAGCTGGATTCCGACCGCGGAAGATCAGGCGTTCGTCGCCTCGCTCATGAAGCCGGTGCTCGAACCGGGAAAAATCGCGAGCTGGATTGCAGCACCCGATCGCGGCATCAACAACATGCCGGTGGATTACGAGTACGTGCGAGTGGCGTAAGCCACCGTGTCATCCTGAGCCGCGAAGACGGCGAAGGACCTTCCAGTGCGCCTCGGAGAGGGTCCTTCGCGTCGCTCAGGATGACACTTCACCCGCATAAACATTGAACCGCCCGTCCCGCACAAACCCGGCGAGCGTCACGCCGAGCTCGCGCGCGAGCTCGACCGCCAGAGACGAAACCCCGCCAATGCAGGCG
>JALYOB010000072.1 GCA_030857085.1 Acidobacteriota bacterium
ACGTAGAACAATGCGGCGACGGGTACTATCTTGCGATCGATGAAGCGGTTCCTTCCTTTCATAGCGCTCGTGGGCGGGCTTCTCGTCCTCGCGGCCGTCATTTCCGACTACTCGGCGGTGCAGCCGCGGGTCGCGATCACGCGGGGAGAGGCGCGCAGCATCGCGGACAAAGAAGCGAAGAAGCTCGGGATGCCGGTCGAGAAGGCCTGGACGAACATGAGCTGGGTCGGCTCGCCGCTGCTCGACCGCGAGCTCGAACGCGATCCGGAGCGCTACCGCCGCGCGCAGCAAGATCCGGTCGTCGGACCGCGCCTCGGCGGCTATCGCGTCACGTACTACCGCCGCGGGCTCGAGAAATTCATCCCGTACGGCTTCGTCTACGTCAGCGGCACGGGCGAGATCCTTTCCGCGCGCATTCGCCGCCGGCCGGAGACTGCCGGCGCGAAACTGACCGAGGCGGAGTTGCGGCCGCGGGCGGACGCCTTTGTGCGGTCGCGCGTGCTGCCGGGCGCGCCGTCGCCTGTGTTCCAGCAGGCGCGCCCGAGCACTCTGCTCAAACGCACCGACTGGATCTTCCGCTACAGCGTCCCGTCGAAGTTTCCGGTCGGCGACGTCGTCCCGTACCTCTGGGTCTACTTCAACGGCGATCAGTTCGCGGGATGGGAGCTGATCGAGGAGTACGCGGACGGCAGACCGTTCCGCTATGAGAGCGAAATCGGCGGCGCGTTCCTCGGATTCGGCGCGCTCTACATCCTCCTGCTCGTGCTGCTGGTGATGTTCCTCAGGAAGTATCACGCAGGCGAAGTCGGCGTCGGAACGGCGTCGTTCCTGTTCGGTGTCGTGCTGCTCGTCGCGGTGATCCTCGACTTCGTCATCGCCGGCTCGGCATCCGAGAACATGGGCATGGGCGGCATCGACGCGCAGCAGACGTCGTGGGCCATGGCCGGCTTCAAGATGCTGTTCATCGACGTGCCGCTGGCCGTACTCGTCTTCTTCGGCTGGGCGGTCGGCGAGAGCTACGCGCGCGAACGCTGGGGCGAGCGCCTCGCCTCGTTCGATGCGATTCTGCGCCGCGATCCGATCAATGCGACCGTAGGCCGTTCGCTGCTCAATGGTGTTCTGACCGCGCCGGCATTGGCGGCGCTGGCGCTGCTGGTCGGCGCGATTCCGGTGTGGCTCGGCCTCGCCCATCCCATCCGCGGCGACGGCACGGAGCTCGTCCTCTCCCTCGGCGGCCCCGGCGCGGCGGTGCTCGCGTCGATGAGTGAGGCGATTCTCGCGCCGGTCGTGGCGATCCTCTTTCTGATTGCGTTTGCGCATCGCCGCCGCGCGTTGCCGCTCGGGATCATCGTCTCGGTCATTCTGATTTCCATCGGCGGCATCGCGTCGCCGGCGATCGGCCCGTTCACTTCCCAGCTGCTGTTCGGCTGGGGCGCGGGACTCGCGGCGGTACTGATCTTCCTGCAGTTCGATCTGCTGACCACGAGCGTCGCGCTCTTCTTCGGCGGTCTCATCACGCACATGCTGCCGCTGCTGACAACGGCCAGCGGCTCGCTGGCGACGCAGATGCTCTCCGCGATGGCGGTGCCGCTCCTGCTCGTGGTCGGCGCGGCGGTCGCGGGTCTGCTCACGCGCCGCGAGGTCGTCTATTCGTACGAAGACCTCGCACCGCACGTGAAACGGATCGTGGAACGCGAGCGGGTCAAGGCGGAGATCGATGCGGCGAATCGCATTCAGGCGGCTCTGCTGCCGCGCGATGCGCCGTCGCTCGCAGGAGCGAATGTGTCGTCGCACTATCGCGCGGCGACGGAGATCGGCGGCGACTACTTTGATTTTCTGAAGCTGCCGACGGGCGAGATCGGCATCGCGTTCGGCGACGTCTCGGGCCACGGTCTGACGAGCGGCATCGTCATGGCGATGGCCAAGTCGGCGCTCCTGGTGCAGGTCGACTACGAACATTCACCGCGCGCAGTGCTCGACGTGCTCAATGACGTGGTGATGAAGACCGCGCCGAAGCGGACGATGATGACGTTCTTTTTCGGCGTGCTCGATGCGGCCTCGCAAACGCTGCGCTTCTCCTCGGCCGGTCACCTCGATCCGTATGTGTATCGCGCCGCAACGGGCAAACTCGAGGCGTTGTCGTCATGGGGCTTTCCCCTCGGCGTGCGGCGCCGCGAACCGTTCCGCGAGCATCACGTCGCATTCGCGGCCGGCGACCGGCTCGTGCTCTACAGCGATGGCCTGATCGAGGCGGTCGATGACGACGGCAACCCGTTCGGCTTCGAGCGTTTCGAGCAGACGATCGTCGCGAACGGCCGCCACGGTGCCGATGAGATCAAAAAAGCGCTGTTAGGCGCGGTGCGCAAATTCACCCGCAACCGCCCGCCGGAAGACGACCAGACCCTGGTCGTGGTGGCGTTCGAAGAAGCCGCCGCAGAGCTGCTGCCCGGACGTCCCACGATGGTGGTGACGGGGGCGGAGACAGTGCATTAGACGCGTCGCTGGCGCTCCGCTGTTGTCGGTTGTCGGTTCTCCGTTCAAGGCGGCGCGTCGCGATTCGCAGCACACCACCCCGAACGGACAACGGATAACGGACAACCGATAACCGATAACCGACAACCGATAACCGACAACCGCCAACCGCCAACCGCCAACCGACAACCAACGGCTATATCATTCCGCACGTCCGCCCCAACTACAATTCAGGAGGAAATGATGCTCGTTGGAGAGAACTATTACGGCGTTCAGGTTCAGACCGGCGGTGCGACCAGCACCGCGTACTACTGGGTGACGCTCACTTCCGCCGGTTCGTTCGACGGCGCGGCCGTGACGATTTACCCCACCAGCGTCGGTGCCACGTACTTCAACTACCGCGACGTCAGCGTGCAATGGCAGTCCGCACCCGCGAGCCGCCTCAGCGCGGGAACGACAGTGGTGACGAGTGCGAACAACATCGCCGGCACGATCGGTGTCTCGCCGGCGCAATCGGTCGCCCTCACGCTGACGGTGTACGGTGCAGGCGGACAGCCGATCGGCAGCTTCACACTGCAGCCAGGGCAGGAGCAAGGCTCCTTCAACTTCGACGTGAACCAGTCGCAGATGATGCAGAAAGACGAGGCGATGAACTTCGTCTCCTCGACCGCCGCCAAACCCGAACTGCAGTAATCCCTCGTTCGATCCCACAAAGCCGCGGACCCGCCGCGGCTTTTCCGTATCCGCACTCTCCGTCCCCATTCGCAACACTCCACCCCAAACGAACAACGGACAACGGACAACGCATAACCCAACCGACAACCAGCAACCGACAACCGACAACGCCCGTCCTATAGAATCCCGCCCCTATGGCTCAGCAACCAGAACCAAACAAGATCATCTACTCGATGGTCGGTGTCTCGAAGTTCCACGGCAAGAAGCAGGTCCTCAAAGACATCTACCTCTCGTATTTCTACGGCGCGAAGATCGGCGTGATCGGTCTCAATGGCTCCGGCAAGTCGTCGCTGTTGCGCATCCTCGCCGGCGTCGACCGCGATCATCTCGGCGAGACGGTGCTCTCCCCCGGCCACACCATCGGCTTCCTCGAACAGGAGCCGCAGCTCGATGCGTCGAAAACCGTGATCGAGATCGTGCAGCAGGGTGTGCAGCCGGTGCTCGATCTCCTCAAGGAATTCGACGAGATCAACGACGCCTTCGCCGATCCCGACGCCGACATGGACAAGCTGATGGATCGCCAGGCCAAGGTCCAGGACAAGCTCGATGCCGCCGGTGCATGGGATCTCGACTCGAAACTCGAGATGGCGATGGACGCGCTCCGCTGCCCTCCCGGCGACACGCCCGTGGCGACGCTCTCCGGCGGCGAGAAACGCCGCGTCGCACTGTGCCGTCTGCTGCTGCAGGCGCCCGACATTCTTCTCCTCGACGAGCCGACCAACCACCTCGACGCCGAAAGCGTGCAGTGGCTCGAACAGCATCTGCAGCAATACGCCGGCACCGTCATCGCCGTCACGCACGACCGCTACTTCCTCGACAACGTCGCCGGCTGGATCCTCGAGCTCGACCGCGGCGAAGGCATCCCCTGGAAGGGCAACTACTCTTCGTGGCTCGAGCAGAAGAAGAACCGTCTCGCGCAGGAAGAGAAGGCGGAATCGAATCGCCAGAAGACGCTCGACCGCGAGCTCGAATGGATCAAGATGTCGCCGAAGGCGCGCCACGCCAAAGGCAAGGCGCGCATCAACGCGTACGAGAACCTGCTCAATCAGGAGACGAGGGAGAAGATCTCCGAGCTCGAGATCTACATCCCCGCCGGTCCGCGCCTCGGCAACGTGGTCATCGAATCCGACGAGGTGTCGAAGGCGTATGGCGACCACCTGCTCGTGGAAGGAATGACCTTCCGGCTGCCTCCGGGCGGCATCGTGGGCGTCATCGGTCCGAACGGCGCGGGCAAGACCACGCTCTTCCGGATGATTGTCGGCCAGGAGAAGCCGGACGCCGGCAACATCCGCCTCGGCGAAACGGTGAAGCTCGGCTACGTCGATCAGAACCGCACGCTCGATCCCGACAAGTCAATCTTCGAAGAGATCACCGGCGGTACCGATCTCGTGCAGCTCGGCACGCGGGAGATGAACTCGCGCGCATACGTCGCGCGCTTCAACTTCTCCGGCTCCGATCAGCAGAAGAAAGTGGGCGTGCTCTCCGGCGGCGAGCGCAATCGCGTGCATCTCGCGAAGATGCTCAAGGAAGGCGCGAACGTGCTGCTGCTCGACGAGCCGACGAACGATCTCGACGTGAACACCATGCGCGCGCTCGAAGAGGCGCTCGAGAATTTCGCCGGCTGCGCGATCGTGATCAGCCACGACCGCTGGTTTCTCGACCGCGTGGCGACGCACATCCTCGCGTTCGAAGGCGACAGCCACGTGTTCTTCTTCGACGGCAACTTCACCGAGTACGAAGAAGACAAGAAGAAGAGACTCGGCGTCGACGCCACGCAGCCGCACCGCATTCGCTATCGCCAATTGAGCCGCTGATGAAAACGGTCCTCGCCGCGCTGTTCGCTCTCTTTGCCGCGACCGCGGCGAAGGCCGATTTCCCACCCTCTGCGCTCACCGGACGGGTTCTGTCCGGTGGTGCGCCGGCGTCCTGCGTGACGGTGACGATCGCATCTCCGGCACTGCAGCAATCGCGCACCGCGACCACGAACGCGCACGGCACGTACTGGTTCGGCGCACTGCCGGCCGGAACGTATGACGTGACGTTTGCGAAAGCAGGCTTCACCTCGCTCACCCGTCCGGCCGTCGTCGAGATCGGACGCGTCGCGCGCGCCGACGGAACGATCGAGCCGAGCGAAGAAGAAGAAAGCGTCACCTCGACCGCGACCACCATCGACGTCGCCACGACACCCGCGCTCACCACCCGCTTCTCCGCCGAAGAGCTCGACCGCCTTCCTCTCTTCGATGATCCGGTCAGCGCGATCGCGCTCACACCCTCCATCGAGATCGACCGGCTCGTCCTCGACGACACGCCGCTCTTCGCCGTTCCGTTCTTCGGACATGAAGCAGTCAACGAGTTGACCATCTTCCGCGGCGGTGTGCCGGCGGAGCTCTCCGGCTTTCCGATCGTCGCGCGCACACGGTCGGGCGGCGAGGACTTTTCGCTCGCCGCGCGCGACACCTACACGCGGGTTTTCGGCGAAGGGGGACATCTTTTCGAAAGCGCGAGCGGCGGACGCATCGTCCCCGAAAGGCTCTGGTTTTTCGCCAGCGGCTGGACCGGCGACAGCACAGCGCGGCGCGATGTGGATGGCCTTCTGGTGAAGTTCACCGGACAGCTCGCACCGGCGCACCACCTCGCGCTCACCGTCGTCCGCGCCGATTACGGCTACAACCCCGGCGGCGACAGCGCGCTCGATCTCGCGTCGCTGCGTTACACCGGCATCGCCAGCGAACGCCTCACCGTCGAAGCGCGCGCGGGTGCGCTCGACAGCGACGTCACCGCGGGCGCGCGCGTGTCGTATCGCATCGGCGATCACGTCCTCTCTGCGGGCGGCGATCGCAACGCGGCGCGCGTTGCCGACGCGTTTTACGTCGCCGACCGCTGGTCGCTCGGCTCGTTCACACTCGACGCGGGACTGCGCCGCGAGCGCGGACACGACTCGCTGCTGCCGCGCATCGGCGTGAGTTACGACCTGCGCGGCAATGGCCGTCAGGCCATTCTGGCCACGTTCAGCGAAGCGGGAGCAGCCGGCTTTTTCCCCGGCGAAGCGCGCTACGCGACGCTCGGATTCGCGAGCGCGATCGGCAACAGCGGCTTCCTCCGCGCCGACTACGTGCGCCGCGATCGCGACGGCCGCGCCGCGAACGACCTGCAGTTCCAGCTCCGCTACAGCCTCTTCGGCCGCATTCAGACGGGCGTGAACTACGGAGATCACGACGTGCCGTTCCTCGTCCCGCAAGCTCGCGCGCGGCTGCATCGCGGCAATGCGTGGCTCGGCGGACAGTTGCCGATCGGAGAGCACGAGCTCGGACTCACGCTCCTCGAACGCTACGAACGCGGCTGGCTCACCGACGCCGCATTCCGCTACCGCGTTCCCGTTCGCCGCGCTGCGCTGACGTTCGGTGTCGACGTCACCAACGCATTCGCGCACGACGTGAACGCGAGCGTGTTCGAGCCGCGTGTGTGGCGCTTCTGGGCGCGCGTCGGCCTCTGAAGCGCGCGCGATTCGCAAAAACCTGCCTGCTCGTTCGGGATTCCGAATTCCGGCCGTTCATCCCTTTCTGAGAAAAAAGAGTGAAGTCGCGGCGGTAAAACGACTTACCATGCGCGCACACAATTAGTCGCAGGGTTGCATACCTGGTCCGTTGCACCCGCAAACTCAACCACCACTCAGGAGGAAGGGATGAATCACGTTTCGCGTCTCATCGCGCTCGTGCTCACGCTGCTCGTGGCGTCTGTTGCATTCGCACAGACCACCTCGACGCTCGTCGGCACGGTCACGACCGACGGTTCGCCGCTGCCCGGCGCCACCGTCACCATCACATCGCCCAACATGCAGGGCTCCCGTACCACAGTCACCGGCGACGCCGGCGGCTACAGCTTCACCGGCCTGCCGCCGGGAACCTACACGGTTCGCTTCGAGCTGCAGGGCATGCGCACCGCCACCCGCACCACGCAGATCGGCGTCGGCCAGACTGGCCGCGCTGATGCGACTCTGACCGTCGAGGCAATGGCGGAATCGATCACCGTCACCGCCGCGGCGGCGTCGGTGCTCGAGACCCCCACCGTCTCGCAGAACCTCGACGCCGAGCTGGTCGACGAGCTCCCGATCCAGCGCACCGTCCTCGCGGCGGCGGCGCTCGCACCGGGCGTCAACACCTCGACGCTCTCGAACGGCCAGCTGTCGATCTCCGGAAGCCCCGGCTATGACAACAAGATCATGGTCAACGGCGTCGCGATCACGGAATCGGTTCGCAGCCAGGCGCAGAGCCTTTTCATTGAAGACGCGATCCAGGAAACCACCGTCATGACCGCCGGCATCTCGGCCGAATACGGCGGCTTCACCGGCGGCGTCGTCAACTCGATCACCAAGTCGGGCGGCAATCAGTTCAGCGGCTCGCTCCGCGACAGCTTCACGAACCCGACCTGGACGGCGGAGAACCCGCTCCAGCGCGCGGCCAACGCGCAGAACATCGACGTCCTCAACCAGGTGTGGGAAGCAACCTTTGGCGGCTTCATCCTCCGCGATCGCCTCTGGTTCTTCGCCGCCGGCCGCGACAGCTCGCAGTCTTCGGACGTCGCCACCCGTATCGTCCCCGGCGACACGACCAAGACCAGCCTCAGCGCGACGAGCGTCACCGACGAGCGCCGCCTCGAAGGCAAGCTGACCGGGCAGCTCGGCGCACACCACAACCTCACGCTCTCCTACTTCGACCGCGCCCAGACCGCGACGAATACGCAGTTCACCGCCGTTTCGTACGACCTCGAGAGCCTCACCGATCGTTCCGATCCGCAGACGCTCAAGACGGCCATCTACAACGGCATTCTCACCAACAACCTCATGCTCGAAGCCCGCTACGCGGCGATGAAATGGGGCGTCGGCATCGGATCGGGCTCGAAGTTCACCGACCCGGTTCGCGGCACGATCGTCCGCAACCGCGCCGACAGCAATGCCCGCTTCAACTCGCCGACGTTCTGCGGCGTCTGCGACCGGGAGACGCGCTCCAATGACTCGTGGAACGCGAAACTGAACTACTTCCTCAGCGGCCGCGGCATCGGCAACCACAGCATCGTCGGCGGCGTCGAAGACTTCTCCGAGCACCGCTTCGCCAACAACTACCAGTCCGGCTCGAACTACCGTCTGTTCGTCAACAGCGTGCAGCGCATCGGCGAGACTCTCTACCCGACGCTCACGCCGGGACCGAGCGGCTCGGCTGCGTATCTCGTCTACACCCCGATCTTCGCGCTCCAGGGCAAAGAGAGCGATCTGCAGACGCGCTCGGCGTTCGTCAACGACCGCTGGGACCTGAACGACAACTTCAGCTTCAGCCTCGGCGTCCGCTATGACAAGAACCATGCGGTCGACTCGAGCGGCAACGTCGTCGCGAAAGACAGCAAGTTCAGCCCCCGCCTGAACGTCGCCTACGATCCGTTCGGCAACGGCCGTCATCGTTTCACCGCCTCCTACGGCGACTACGCTTCCCGCATCGTCGAAGGTCCGGGCACCGCGGCCGCCTCGGGCGGCAGCCCGGCGTACATCTACTACGCGTACCAGGGTCCGGCGATCAATCCGGCCGGCACCCCGACCAACCAGCTCGTGAATACGCGCCAGGCTCTCGAGACCGTCTTCAACTGGTTCCTCAAGACCTGCAACGCGCAGGGCAAATGCGGTCCCGAGAATCTCTCGCTCCTCCGCTCGGGCAGCGGCCACTCGGTGCCGGGCTACGACACCGTCATCTCGTCGGATCTCGCCTCCCCGTACGTCCGTGAAATGACGGTCGGCTACGGCCTTCAGATCGCGTCGAACGCCGTCGCGCGTATCGACCTCGTCGCGCGCGACTGGCACGACTTCTACGGGTTCCGCGTCGATCGCGGCTCGTACTCGCAGCGCGTCGACCCGCTCGGCATCCCGCATGATGTCGCCGTCGTGGAGAACACGAACGACATCGAGCGCACGTATCGCGGCGTTCAGTTCCAGACCAACTGGCGTCCCGGTCCGTTCACCTTCGGCCTGAACTACACGTGGTCGAAGCTGCGCGGCAACGACGAGCAGGAAAGTGCCACCAGCGGAACGGTCGGCAACGCGCCGGGCAGCATCAGCTATCCGGAACTCCGCAACTACGCGCAGCGCCTGCCGATCGGATACCTCAGCTCCGATCAGCGCCACCGCGCCCGCGCGTGGGCGGGCTATGACCTTCCGCTGCCGCGCGTCATCGGTGCGCTCAACGTTTCGGTGCTGCACAGCTACGAGAGCGGCACGCCGTACTCGGCTGTCGCGAACATCACGCTCGCGCCGTACTCGGCAGCGCTCCGCGGCGACGCGCCGTACGTCACGTTCAACAACTCGCAGCAGTACTTCTTCAGCAAGCGTGGCGAGTTCCGTTACGACGACATCAACTCGACGGACATCGCGCTCAACTACCGCCTGCCGATCGGCCGTTTCGAGATCTTCGCGCAGGGCGACGTGATCAACGTGTTCGACAACGACACCGTTCGCATCGTGAACACCACGGTGACGACGGCGAACACGAACTCGAACTTCACCCCGTTCAACCCGTTCACGACGACTCAGTTGATCGAATGCCCGCAGTTCACCGACGGCAAGGCAACGCCGGCGGCAACTTGCAAGGCGATGGGCGCCCACTGGCAGAAGGGAGCGAGCTTCGGTCTGCCGACCAGCGCGGTCGCTTCGACGCCGGCCAATGCGTTCACCTCGAACTTCCAGACGGCGCGCACGTACCGCTTCTCGGCGGGCTTCCGCTTCTAGTCCTCCGCTTCACGCATCAACGCGAAAGCCCCGGCCGCAAGGCCGGGGCTTTTCTTGTTTTCGCGCATCCACAAAAACAGCGGCAGCGCGCACGAGACGCCGACGAGAAGACTCGCGGCGATCGGCAGCCACAAGTGCCGCACTCCGCACCTGCGCCCTTCCGCAACCGCGAAGATCCACAACACCACCGACGCAACGATCACGTCGAGCGCGAAAAACGCACTGATGCGATTCGCAAAAAGCTGCGCGAAGAAGAGCCGCACGTCGAGCCCGTGCGCAATGACGAACGGCACGAACTGCGAGTACGGCAACAGCGTCCCGGCGACGACGAGAGCGAGGTAAACGCGCTTCATGCACATAGTGAGGCGCGAACCGCCCGTCACTGTTCGAATGTGGAGTGCGGCGACGCGCCAACGCCGCCCCTCATCCGCCCTTCGGGCACCTTCTCCCCGCTCGCGGGGAGAAGGGCTAACGGCGTTGTTGCCCCTCGCCCCGCTTGCGGGGAGAGGGTGGCGCGAAGCGCCGGGTGAGGGGCCGCGCGAACCGCCCTACAACCCGCCTTCCGCAATCGCGTACGCGAGCCCCGCAATCGCGGCACTGTTCTGCGCCAGCGCCTTCGGATCGACCTTATCCAGCGTATCCGCCGGCGTGTGGTGAAAATCAAAGTAATGCCGCGGATCGGGCACCAGACCAAAGCCCGCCACCCCCGCATCGGTGAGCGGCGTCGTATCTGCGCCGGTGTGCTTCGAGCTCTCGAAGTAAATCGGTGCGATGCGCGAGAGCACGTTCGCGCGCGCTTTCACGCGATCGAGCGCCTGCCCTTCGAGCGTGCTCGTGAAACCGACCGGCGGCGCCGCGCCGGCATCCGTTTCGATGGCCGCGATGTGATGCTGCACTTCTTCCCGCTTCGCCGCCGCCGCGAAATACGCGCGGCCGCCGCGCAGGCCGTTCTCCTCGTTCATGAACAGCACGCCGCGGATCGTCCGCTTCGGCACGATGCCGAGCTGCTTCATCGCCCGCAGCGTCTCCATCACCATCGCCACGCCCGAGCCGTCGTCAATCGCGCCGGTGCCGAGATCCCATGAGTCGAGATGACCGCCGATGAGCACGATTTCTTCGGGACGCTCGCTGCCGCGAATCTCCGCGATCACATTCGACGACTGCACGTCGGGCAGCGTCTTCGGCGTGAGCAGCATGTGCATCCGCACGCGCTCCCCTTTCGCGAGCAGACGCTGGATCAGCTCTGCATCCTCGGTCGTCACCGCAGCGGCAGGGATCTTCGGCTGTTTCTCGTCATAGCGCAGCGAGCCGGTGTGCGGCGTCCGGAGCGAGGCTGAGGCGACCGAGCGAACGATCGAGGCCACGGCGCCGTACGCCGCGGCGCGGCTCGCACCGATCCCGCGAAAAATCACCGCCTTCGAATATGCATCGAACGCGCGGCCGCTCTCGACGAGCGACATGTCCATCGCGGTGCTGTAGAAGACGATCTTCCCTTCGATGTTCTTCCGTCCGAGCTTGTCCAGCTCATCGTACGAACGCACCTCGATCACTTCGGCGGTGATGCCTTTCGCGGGCGTCGCGACGCTGCCGCCGAGGGCGGTGAGGACGATGCGCTGGTCATTGTGCGAGACCAGACGGCCGCGCTCCTCGCCGCGCACCCAGTGCGGCACGGTCACAGGTTCCGTCCGTACGTCGATGCCCCACTCGCGAAACCGCTGCACCGTCCACTGCACGGCGAGCTCCGCCCCTTTCGATCCCGAAAGACGCGGCCCGATGTTGTCGGTGAGATACGAGAGCGTCTCGTACGCCTTCGAATTCGCGACGATGTGATCGACGAGCCGCTGCGCGTTCGCTTGCGGCTGCTGTTGCGCAAACGCGGCGGGAGCGAGGAGGGCGGCGGCGGTGAGGGAGGCGATGATTTTGTGCATGGCGTTAGGCGCTGGGCGTTGGG
>JALYOB010000433.1 GCA_030857085.1 Acidobacteriota bacterium
GCCGCTGGCCTGTTTCCCGCAATGAATCGCCATCGAAATATGTCCCGGCCGGTCGTACTCATTGCCGATGACGACGAAGAAGTCGCGCTGCTGCTGAGAACCTATCTGCGGCCGCTCGAGTGCGAGATCATCGTCGCGCGCGACGGCGAGGAAGCGCTGACGGTGGCGCAGGCGCGCATGCCCGACGTCGTTCTGCTCGACGTCATGATGCCGAAGCGCAGCGGGTGGGAAGTCTGCCAGGCGCTCAAGGCCGTGCATCGGACCTCGCGCATCGGCGTGATTCTCGTGACCGGCCGCGGCGACGTGAAAGACCGCCTCACCGGACTGCAGGTCGGCGCGGACGATTACCTCGTCAAGCCGTTCGATCGCGACGAAGTCACCAAACGCGTGCGCACCGTTCTCGGTGTCGCGAGATCGCGCGCGTCGCAGGAAGAAGCCGCGGAGGCGGGACGGAGCGCGCTCGAAGCGATGCTGCTCGATCGCGCGACCGGCTTGCCGACCTTGCCCGTCGTCCTCGATCGCGTGAAAGAACGCCTCATCGAGCAGGGCGAGATCGGCATGGTCTTCGTCGACATCGAACAATTCGAAGCGGTCGAGGCGGAGTTCGGCTGGGCGTTCTTCGACGAGCTCCTCTGCCACGTCGGCCAGCTCATTGCGGGCGAGGCGTCCTCGCGATTCGTCAATCCGATCGTGACGTGTCATCGCGTCGGCGGCTCGAGCTTCTACATCTTCCACGAAACGCGCGGCAAAGATCTCAGCGAAGAAAACGCATTCGATCGCATCGCGAATGAGCTGCGCCTCAAACTGATCGAGTCGACGCGCAAACGCTTCGCGCACGTACATGCGGACGAAATCGGATTCTTCGTCGGCAGCGCGCGCATCGACTATCGCCCGCAGATCCGCCTCGAGCGGCAGGTCTACTCCGGCATGCAGACCGCGGCCGATGCGGTGCGCGACGCGGAACAGCAGCGCAAGAAACAACTCACCCGCGAGCTGCGCGACATCATTCGCCGCAAGCGGGTGACGACGCTTTTCCAGCCCATCGTCTTCGCCAAGACGATGGACGTGTTCGGCTACGAGATCCTCACCCGCGGCCCTGCCGGCTCGTCGTTCCGCAACTCGGACATGCTCTTCTCGTTCGCGCGCGAGGCGAAGCTCGCCTGGGCGCTCGAGGCGATCTCGCTCGAAGGCGCGCTCAAACGCCTGCGCCAGGTGAACCTCGGCGAACGGAAGTTCCTCCTGAACCTGGAAGCAGAAATGTTCGGCGAATCGGAGTTCCGCATCCACGAGATGATCTCGTTCTTCGCCGAGCATCGCGGCAACTTCGTATTCGAGCTCACCGAGCGTGCGGCCATCGAGGATTACAACCAGTTCCGCGAATTGCTGAGCGAATTTCGCAATAAAGGCATCGAGGTAGCGATCGATGACGCCGGCTCCGGTTACGCATCGCTCGAGGCGATCGCCGCGATCGCGCCCGATTACCTCAAGATCACCAAGAGCCTCGTCTCCACGCTCGCCGACGAGCCGATCAAGCAGGATCTGGTGAAGATGCTCGTCGATCTCGCCGGCAAAGTGGGAGCGAAGACGCTCGCCGAAGGCATCGAGACCGAGGAGGAGTTTGCGGCCTGCCGCGATCTGGGCGTCGATCTGATTCAGGGCTACTACTTCGCGCATCCGCAGGAAGACGTCGCCACCGGAAACGCGGAAGTCGAGGCGAATGTAGCCGCGCGCGCGGCGCGGATGGGCGAGCTTTCCGCCGCGAAGTGAGCCGCGGCGATGCAGGACATCCGCATCGTTTTCCTCGGCACCTCCGCCGGGGCGCCGTCGCGCAATCGCAATGTGTCGTCGCTCGCAATCGTGCTCGATGACAAGGTCGTGCTGTTCGATTGCGGCGAGGGAACGCAGCAGCAACTGATTCGCGCGCCGGTGCGCATGGGCGCGATCGAGGCGATCTGCATCACGCACCTGCACGGCGATCACGTTTACGGCGTTCCCGGTCTGCTGGCGACGCTGACGATGAATGGCCGCGAAAAGCCGCTCACGATCCTCGGCCCGGAAGGAACGCGCGAGTACCTCGAGGCGACGCTGCGCACGTCGTTTCATCATCCGTCGTTCGAGGTGCACGTCGCCTCGCCGCCGTATCGCGGCGACGGCTTTCGCATCGAAAGCGCACCGCTCGATCACAGCCTCCCCGCGATCGGTTTCTGCCTGATCGAAGACGATCATCCGGGCAGGTTCGACGTCGAACGCGCAAAAGCGCTCGGCTACGAACCGGGACCGGCGTACCGCGAATTGATCCGCGCGCGCGACCCGCGCGTGCTCGGCCCCTCCCGCCCCGGCCGCCGCATCGCGTACTGCACCGACACGAGACCGTGCGAGACGGCCATCGAGCTCGCCCGCGGCGCCGACGTGTTGATCCACGAATCGACATACGGCGAGGAGATGGCCGTCGAAGCGGACGCGCGCAAACACTCGACCGCGACCGGCGCCGCCCGCACCGCCGCCGCGGCGGGAGTGAAGCGCCTGATCCTTACGCACTTTTCCGCGCGCTACGCCGACGTGACGCCGCTGGTGGAAGAGGCGAGAGGCGTGTTCGCAAACTCGGATGCGGCGGAGGATTTCGCGGTGTTCGAGGTGGGGAGGGTGGGTGGGTGAGGGAGGGGTGCTGGTCATGAACGGGGGATGCCTCGACTACGCTCGGCATGACACCCGAGCCCCCTCGTGTCATCCCGAGCGAAGTCGAGGGATCCCCTTCCGACGGAGCGGCGCTGGTCCATAAGCGAAGGATGCCTCGACTGCGCTCGGCATGACACCCGAGCCCTCGTGTCATCCTGAGCGAAGCGAAGGACCTTCTCCGTGGCACCGTGGAAGGTCCTTCGCCGTCTACGCGGCTCAGGATGACACGACAACATGCTCGCGCCTCTGTTCGCGGAGCGCTTCAGAGATGAGTTGCGGGAGGACTGACGCTCTCCTATAATCCGCGCTCCCAACGGCTGGAATGAAGATTCCGGCCGCACCGTTCACCACGGTGCTTCCAGCAAGTGGGGCTGTAGCTCAGTTTGGGAGAGCGCCTGAATCGCACTCAGGAGGTCGTCGGTTCGATCCCGATCAGCTCCACCACTTCGAAACTCAATATGAAAAGCGCGACCGCGAGGTCGCGCTTTTTTGTTGTCCGCTCATCGCGAGGACCACACCCGGCCGTAGCGGCTGGGGATGGTGAGGAACTGCTGCGCCAGCGGCGCCGCGCCCAGGTTGTCGTCGCCGTGCAGCTTCTCGTCGTACGGGCCGGCGCCGGGAAACCAGAACGGCACCGTCACATCCTGCGCCGTGAAGTTCACCGCCACGAGTGAGAACGAGTTGCCGGACGAGCGCGAATACAGCAGCACTCCGCGGTTCTGATAGCGCTGCGGATCGTCGTAGAAAAAGAACTCGCCGCCGCGGAACTCCGGCCGCGCGCGCCGCAACGCCAGCAGTCTCCGCACGAGCGCGATCGTGCCCTGTCCCGCTTCGTCGTAGAAGAAGTTCCAGCGCACGGGACGCAGAAGCTCGATGCGCGCGGTGCCGTCGGTCGGAACCCAGTACGACTCGCAGAGTTCTTCCCCTTCCCACAGCAGCGGAACACCTTTCGCGAGCAGCGTTGCAATCAGGTACGGCTGCACGTTCGCCCAATTGCGCCGGTCGCCGTCGCGCAGCAGCGTCTCCGCCTCCTGCGTTCTGCCGAAGAGCGTGATGAACCGCTCGTGATCGTGATTCTCGATGTACTGCAGCGGCGCCTTCGCAATTACGTCGCTGCCGTTGTGAGTGATGGTGAGCGGGTAACCGTTGAGGCCGAGCGCGTGTCCGAACTCGGTGATCGCGCCGCTCTTCCCTTCGGCGACGCGCACGGCCGCGTCGCGCGTACCGTTCTGCCACGTGCTGTTGGTGTACGTCTTCTCGACCACTTCCACCGGCGCCTCGAGCTGCTCGGCAACCTGAATCAGATTGACGCGTCCGCCGCCTCCGTCGAAGCGCGACCAGTCGGCGTTTGTGAGACGCGCTTTCGCGTACTGATACGTCTCGTACACGAGCGACGCGTAGCCGATGCCCGCCGGTCCGTCCCAGTAATTCGGTACGCAGTCGTAGCGGAAGCCGTCGAGATGGAACCACTCGAGCCACTTGAGATTGGCGGTGAAAAAGAAGTCGCGGACGTACGGCTGATTCCAGTCGGTGTTCGGGCCAAACATGTCTTTGGCGAACGTGCCCATGAATGGATTGGGCGCGATGCCGAGGCGCTTGTAGAGGTATTCGTAGGGGAAGTCGTCGCCGGTATGGCCGTAGATCACGTCCGCGATCACGGCGATGCCGTTGTGATGCGCGGCGT
>JALYOB010000434.1 GCA_030857085.1 Acidobacteriota bacterium
CTTCGCGCCCGAGCGTCACCTTCGCTTCGTTACCAGGTGTAAAGGATGTCCCCGTCGAAGTGTAAGGAATGTCGTCGCGAGTACACACCCTCTCCCCGCAAGCGGGGCGAGGGGGAAACTAGGACGCGGCGCCACAGGTAGCCCTTCGCCCCGCGTGCGGGGAGAAGGTGCCCGAAGGGCGGATGAGGGGCGGCACGAGAGGCAACAGAAGCGTCCTGCGTTCACGCAACACCCCAACCGCCCAACGCCGCCGCGCGCCGTGCGGGCGCGCGGCTCCGAACGCCGCAGTGAGAACGCGCTACAAGCGCGTTCTCACTGCATCGAGTGCCTGCCGGATTTCCGGCTGGCGTGGATCGATCGTGAGCGAGCGGTTCCAGAAGTCGAGAGCGCGGGCGTAGTCCTTCTGGCGCGCGTAGTACGTGCCGATGTTGTTCAGCGCGAGCGTCGACGATGGCTGCAGGCCGAGCGCGCGTTCGAGCTCGGGGAGACCTTCGGTGTAGCGGTCCGCCTGCGCGAGCGCGGAGCCGAGGTTGGCGGCGATGCGCCACGACTGCGGGAAGACCTGCCGTCCTTTGTAGAGCAATGCAATCGCGCGCGAGGTCATGTCGCGGGAGCGATAGAGCGCGGCAAAGTCGATGAACCACTGCTCCGCGTTCGGCAGGCCGCGCTGCACGGCGGAGAGGAACAGCTGATCGGCGGCGGTGTACTGCTGCCGATCGAAGAGCGTCATGGCCAGATTCAGATACGGAACGGGCCGCGAGGGATTGCGATCGATCGCAGCCTGGAACGCCTCCGCCGCGTCCTTGAACTTGTTCTGCTTGCGCAGCTGAATACCGAGATTGTTGTAGTACGCGTACGCGCCCCACTGATCGGGCGAGAGCTGCGTCGCTGCCGCCACCTGCGTCGCATCTTCGTCTTCGAACACCGGCTGCATGCGGGACGGATCGACGAGATGCCCGATCGCCTGCAGCGCCTGGGTGTAGCGATTCGCATCGACTGCGGCGCCGCCCGCGGGCGATTGGGGCGGGAAGAACTCGTCGTAGCTGACCACGCGCACCGAGGTCACGGGCGTGATGTCGCGCAGCATCCAGTCGGCGAGCTTGCCCGGCATCTCGGTCGATTGCGGCAAGCCGAGAATCGCGAGCACGCTCGGAACGACGTCGTACAGGGAGATCGAGTGATTGCCGCGCGATGCGGCGACGTGATTGCCGTACGCGATGAAGATGCCGGGATTGCGATGATCGGAAATCGCCGCGCGGCCGACGGGCGAAACGCGCGCGCGATTCTTTCCCCAGCGATAGCCATGCGCGGAGAGGATGATGACCGTGGTGTCATCGGTCAGCACATTCATCCATTCGCCGATCAGCCGATCGACCTCGGAGTAGTAGTTCGCAACAGACGGCCAGTACCTGCGGAACTGCGTCTGGTCGATCCCTTCGCGATACGGCGGGTGATACGGCGCGAAGAGGTGATTGACCGCGTCGGTCCCTTCATAGTTGACCATCATCACCAGCGGCTCCTGCTGCTGGTAGAGGTTGATGGCCACGCGATGATCGGTCCATGTTTTCGCGAGCACGCCGCGGAAGACGTTGACCGGATCGTTCGGGTTGTTGCTGTTGACCGCGGCGTTGTACTCCTCGTCGCTGATGTTGAGGAATCGCCGCACCTGGGCCGAGCCGATCGTGTTCGTCGGCACGTCGACCTGCGCCACGCGAGCGGAGAGGTTGTCCGGATAAACCGCGCTCGAATGGAGGAGCACCGGCGAGTCGAATTCGACTGCGCTGCCCACGCGCGCGGGCCATGCGGTCCACCAGTTGACGGAGATCGCGCGGCGCCCGAACGCTTCGGCGATGTCCCAGATGGCCGGCGCGCGGCGCGTGGCCGAGTCGACCGGCCGCTTGCGTCCGCGATCGAAGAAGTCGAGCACTCCGTGACGATCGGGAGAGAGTCCAGTGGCGACTGTCGACCAGACCAGCGGCGAAACGGTCGGCTGGATGGTCTGCATGGAGGCGGTCGTGCCGCCCTGCGCGAGTGCTTTGAGGTTCGGAATGCGGCCGTCGTCGGCGAGCTCGGAGAGAAGTTCCCAATCAGCGCCGTCGATGGCGAAGATGGCCACACGGCCGGCGACGCCGCGCGCCTCGCGACGCAGTTCGGCGCGCTTGTACTCGAGCAGCGCGCGGCGATCGGGCTCGATGCGCGCGATCTCGAACGCGGTGACCTGCAGACCGCTGCGCGCGAGATGCCGCGCGACGACGGTGCGCAGGATGTCGCGCCGCGCAGCGAAGGCGGAGGTGGGCGAGATCAGCTCTTCAATCGGCACCTGCTGCGTCACGGCCGAAACCGCCTCGGAGATACGCGCGCGGATCCAGCCGCTCCAGCCGTCGCGCACCAGACGCCGCGCGTCAGGGAAGCGCTCGCCCGGAATCGCGAAGCGGAGCCGGTAGCTGATCGTGACCGGAACGCGCTCTTTGGACAGGATGCGCACGAACCCGTCGCGCTGCGCCGCCCCCTGCCGCCGCTCGAAGTCGAGGCGGTAGAACTGATGCGGCGGCAGGAACGTGACGTGGTTCTGCACGATCCTCACGCGCCCGCTGCTCTTGTCGACGCCGAAGATCAGGCGCCGCGAGCTGGGGAGGAAGAGGCTGACGACGAGATAGAGAACCGCCGCCATCCCGGCGACGATCGCGACGGTACGAAGAAATCTGTTCCGGAACATCCGGGGCGGTGGCTATGAAAGAAGGTTGCCAGCGCGCGGAAGCGCTCGGCTGGCGCCTCGCTGGGTGTCGGTTGTCGGTGATCGGTTGTCGGTGAGATTCGTCGCGATATCGTTGTCCGTTGTCCGTTCGGGGCGAGGCACTGTGCAAGCGAACAGTTGCTCGTCGTGAACCGACAACCGACAACCGATCACCGACAACTCTCGCTATTTGCGCCGCTTCACCAACTGCTTCACCTCATCATTCCCGATCGAACTCGAGGCGGAGACGATCACGGCGGCGGTGCCGTCGCGGAAGGCGGGGATGGTGCAGCGGACGGTGACGGTGCCGTCGGCGGCGGTTTTGCCGCGGAAAATCACGCGCGGCGGTTCGACGGTCGAGATCACGCGCACTTCGATCGAGGCGGCGGCGATCGGCGACTGGGAGATGCTCTTTCTCGCGGCGACGCGCATTTCGATCGGCGCGCCGGCGAAGAAGTCGATCTGATTCAGAAGGGCCAGCTCGAGATGCTCGCTCTCGGCTTCCGAGGCGAGGTAATCGATGATGACCTGATCGAGGGTTTTTTCTTCGTCGATCGTCGCGGGGGCGGACGCCGCTTCGTCGAAGACGATGCCGGTGTCGTCGTGATCCGATGCGGCCGGCGCGACGATGGGCGCAGCCGTCTTGGTCGTATCGGCGGGATGGTCGAAGCGGCCGCGCTTGATCGCGGCGATCATCGTGCGGTGCTGCTGTTCCATCAGCCCGCCGATCCACTTGTCGTCGACGCCGCTCTTCAGCTGCTCCGCGTACGAAGTCTTCTTCGAGGCGAGGATCTCGCCGCCGACGTACACCAGCGACTCGATGTACGGGTTCCCAACGCCCTTATCTTCGGTCTGGACGTGGTAGACCTTCTCGTTGTGCTTGATGTCGGTGTTGAATCCAGTGATCACGCGGTGAGGCGAATCTTAGCAGAGCCTTTTCGCGATCAATTGTGATCCAGCCACGCGCGCAGATAGTCGATCTGCTCGCGCACGCGCGAGCGGTCGTCCGCGTGCGGCATGAGCGCGAGATAGCGCTCGAAGAGCTCGGTCGCCTGCGCGTACGCATGCATCTGCATCGCGAGCGCGGCGCGATCGCGTACCTCGTACGCATCGCGGTCGTCGAGGATCAGCAGCCGGTCGATCGACGCGGCCGCGCGCGCGAGATCGTGCTGCGCGAGATAGGCCGCTTTCAGTTGCGCGAGCTCGCGCGCGAGGATCTCTTTCGGCGAGAACGCGCGCAGATGATGCTCGCGCAGACGCACGCCGCCGCCGTACATGCCGTCCAGAATCTTCTGCAACTCGATCGTCGAGAGCACGCGCCCACCGTCGAATGGATCGACGACGATCACGCCGAACGGGCCGCTGAATTTGACGAGGAACCTTCCCGGCAGCGAGACCCCGGACGCTTCGGCGCCGATGCGGCGCGACAGCTCGAGGTAGAGCACCGAAAGCGTAATCGGCAGCCCGGCGTGCCGCTCCAGCGCTTCGGAAA
Source organism: Acidobacteriota bacterium (assembly GCA_030857085.1). GTDB lineage: Bacteria > Acidobacteriota > Thermoanaerobaculia > Gp7-AA8 > Gp7-AA8 > QHVT01. Next base: position 4,227 of record JALYOB010000434.1, read on the forward strand.
GCAGCGCCGATCGCGGATCGTAGTAGTCGTCGTTCTCGCCGTGGAACCCTTCCTCGTCGAAAAGCAGGCGATTGATCGTGTCGACGATCCGTTCGACGTCGCGCGAGCCCTGCAGCCGCTCGCGCAC